>NZ_CP047984.1:2302500-2432500 GCF_009931655.1 Pontibacter russatus
TTGCCGCAGCCAACCTAAAAAGCATCGCCTGTATTGCAATTGCACCCTATATAACTAACTACCGCCCTCACAGAAAAAGGCCGGTACAACAACCACACAACTATGGCAGAAGACAGAAAACCCAACCGCCTCCTGAACGAAAGCAGCCCCTACCTGCTGCAGCACGCCTACAACCCCGTAGACTGGTACCCCTGGGGCGAGGAGGCGCTGCAGAAAGCGAAGCAGGAGGACAAGCCCATCATCGTGAGCATCGGCTACGCCGCCTGCCACTGGTGCCACGTCATGGAGCACCAGTCGTTTGAGAAGGAGGAGATTGCGGCGGTGATGAACGAGCACTTCGTCTGCATCAAAGTGGACCGGGAGGAGCGTCCGGATGTGGATGCGGTATATATGGATGCGGTGCACGCGATGGGGCTGCAGGGCGGCTGGCCCCTCAACGTGTTCCTGAACTCTGATGCAAAGCCCTTCTACGGAGGCACCTACTTTCCGCCGCAGCAGTGGGTGGGCCTGCTGCAGAACATCGCCGAGGCCTATAAAAAAACCCGGCAGGAGTTGGATAAGTCGGCAGACCAGTTTGCAGAGCACCTCAACCGGAGCGAGTTGGAGCGATACGGGCTGCGCGAGAGCAACTTCCATGTGCGCGAGGACGATTTCAAGCTGATGGGCTACAACTTCAGCACCCGCTTCGACCGGAAACTCGGCGGCATGGGCCAGGCGCCCAAATTCCCGATGCCCACCAACTACCTGTTCCTGCTGCGCTACCACCACCACACCTCCGACCAGACGGCCCTGAACCAGGTACACCTGACCTTGCGCGAGATGGCCTACGGCGGCATATATGACCAGGCGGGAGGCGGCTTTGCCCGCTACTCCGTGGACGCCGAGTGGCTGGTGCCGCACTTCGAGAAAATGCTCTATGACAACGGCCAGTTGGTGACACTTTATGCCGAGGCCTACCAGGCCACACGTGAAACATTGTACCATGAGGTGGTATATGAAACCATCGCGTTTGTGGAGCGGGAACTGATGAGCCCGGAGGGCGGCTTCTATTCCTCCTTAGATGCCGACAGCGAAGGCGAGGAAGGCCGGTTCTATACCTTCACCAAAGACGAACTGCACGAGATACTGGGCAGCGAGGAGCCGCTGTTTTCTAAATACTACCACGCCACCGCAGCGGGCAACTTCGAGCACGGCCGCAACATCCTGCACCGCCGCAGCAGCGACGAGGAGTTTGCCAAAGCGCACGAACTGGAGGTAGAAGTGCTGCAGGACATGGTGCAGAACTGGAAAAGGAAAATCATGGAGGTACGGGCCACGCGCGTCAGGCCGGGGCTGGATGACAAAATCCTCACTTCCTGGAATGCGCTGATGCTGAAAGGGCTGGTGGACGCCTACTATGTTTTCGGCAACGACCATTTTCTGCAGCTGGCCCTGCGCAATGCGAATTTCCTGCTCCAAAACCTGAAAAAAGGCGACAGGCTCTTCCACAACTACAAAGCAGGCAAGGCCACAATAGACGGTTTCCTGGAAGATTATGCCTACCTCATCCGCGCCTTTACCCGGCTATATGAGGTGACCTTCGACGAGCAATGGCTGCAGCAGGCAAGGCAACTGACAGACTATACCCTGAAGCACTTCTTCGACGAGGCAGAGGGCCTGTTCTTCTTCACCGACCAAAGCTCGGAGAAACTCATTGCCCGAAAAAAGGAAATCATCGACAATGTGACGCCTGCCTCCAACTCGGTAATGGCAACCAACCTGCACTTCCTCGGGCTGTATTTTGATGAGGAACGCTATACCGCCCTCTCGAACGAGATGCTGGCGAAGGTGAAGGACCTGCTCGTGAAAGAGCCCTCCCACCTGAGCAACTGGGCCTCGCTTTATTTTTACAAACTCACGCCAACAGCCGAAGTGGCCATCGCTGGCGAGGAAGCCTCCGGGATGCGTGACGAACTCAGCGCATTTTACCTGCCCAACATGATTCTGCTGGGCAGCAGCAACGGGCAAAGCAGCCTGGCGCTGCTGGAAGACAAAGTGGCCATCAACGGTGAAACCACCATCTACGTTTGCTACAACAAAACATGCCAGTTGCCCGTGCATGACGCCGCCTCGGTGCTGGAGCAGTTACAGGGCATGCAGCAGAATCCAAAATTCCCGCCGCTGTAGCTATATATGAGTTAAAGACGAAGCCGCCGGACAAGATATCCGTTTCAGCAGTTGGCACAGCTCTGAGTGGTATATAGCTGGAAAATCTCTATAGGACGCAGGAGGTGCAGTTCTTCTGTCGGAAGAGGGAATATATAAAGCGAAACAGACGGAAATCTACGTGAGGCAAGAAACAGGAACGCCGCCCCAGGCATAACCGGGGCGGCGTTCCTGTTCCTGCAAGTGCGGCTCCCTACCTACACACCCGCTCGAGGTTCGGGTTTGGGTAAGTTCCCCAATATCGCTTTAGAAAGATATATACCGGGCGCACGATCAGGCTCATAACAGAAAAAGGCCGCAGGATATCCTGCGGCCTTTTTCCAATCTTTATATACTCCCCTTTTATTCGAGGTCAAGTTGCATATCAGGTGTGTTCAATTCAAACCCTACCCTTCTGTTCTGCGCTCGCGCTTCTGCAGTTCTGCGGCGCGACAGGCGCTCGTTCACCTCTACCAGCGGCTGTGTCTCGCCATAACCTTTTGTCACCAAACGGTCAGGGTTCTGCACGCCTTGCTCAATGAGGTATTCCTTCACCGCTTCTGCCCGCTGCTCAGACAGCGCCTGGTTGTATTCTTCAGAGCCAATATAGTCGGCGTGGCCTTTGATGAGCAGCACATGGTCCGGATAGTTGGTCAGGGCAACCACAATGCTGTCGAGCAGTTGTTTGTAAGAATCCTGCACACGGGCCTGGTCGAACTCAAAGCGTACTTTCTCTTCCAGCAGGCGCTGCGTTGCCTCGTCTAATTCAGGGCATCCGTTTGTTTCGGCTGTTCCCGGAGAAGTTGGGCAGTTATCCTCATTGTCTGGCACACCGTCACCGTCAGAGTCTACTGGGCAACCGTCTGGGCCTACCTGCACACCGGCTGGCGTGTCTGGGCACTGATCCTGGTCATCTGCCACACCGTCGCCGTCTGCGTCAGGGCAACCCTGCATGGCGGCAGTACCGGCCTGGTCTGGGCAACGGTCATCTTTGTCGGCTACGCCGTCACCGTCTTTGTCAGGGCAACCCTGGGTCGCGGCAGTACCGGCCTCAGTCGGGCATTCATCCTGGTAATCCGGCACGCTGTCAGCGTCTGTGTCGATTGGGCAGCCGTTTTTGTCCACCTGCACGCCTGTCGGGGTGTCAGGGCAATCGTCTCTTCTGTCCGGCACACCGTCACCGTCAGTGTCTTTGGCTTTGCCTAAGTTAAAGCCGAGGCCTACGTTGTGCATCAGGAAGCGGTCGTTGTCGCCCTCCTCGATGCCATCGATTTTATCCTGGCCGATGATCATATAGTTCGTCTCTACAAACGCGCTTACGGCGTCAGAGAAACGCAGCCGGATACCGGCGCCGCCTTTCAGGGCAGACGTGAAAAATTTATCGTCCTGCTGCGTTGAGCCGTCAGCACGGGTTACATCTGTGTTAGCCCAGGCGCCACCACCGGCAATCTGCAGGTATGGTCCGATAAAAGCGTCCTCTTTCAGAATGGTGCCGTACATTTTCAGGCGCAGGGCCAGCATGGCGGTCCCCATCTTCGCCTCAAACTGCCCCAGCGTGGACGACTCGATTTCCGGCCTGCCATACGTGAACTGCAATCCAGCATCGAAAGAAGGGCTGATGAAGCGGTTCAGATTGATACCTCCACCCCACTCGGGGTCGCTGTACTCATCGTTGTTGTTCATGTCGCCCCTGTACTGTAAGGCACTTCCATATATCTGGAGATTTGTCTTCTGATCTGAGCTCTGCGCGAACAGTTGGTCACTTGCCGTAAGCAAGAACACCAGCGCCATAGCTAGTCTACATAGTTTTGTAAGTTGTGTTTGCATGGTTTTACGAAGTATATTTTGATATGACAATACGTGCATGTTTGCAAAGGTGTTTCTATTATCATTAAAAAACAACCTTTTGCCTGACGGCGCGGCGGCCGCCGCTGCACGAAACTTTAAGAGGAGAAAAAGTTTTTCCATAGGCACAGGAAGCGATTTATAATTCTAATACCTTAACTGCCACCGCAGTGGTGACTGAATTAAACCTGGCGCGCGCCAGTCCTATCCTTAAAACTGATACCACTGCACAAGGTTGTTCAGGACGTTTTTTTTTAATCAACCGCAGTAATTTTAGTGTAAGAACGGCAAAAACCGCTGTCGGCAATGCTCCGCCTCCGGCATGCGCACTACCGCTGCATGAGCCGTTCTATCTCATCGGCTTCAATGGGGATGTTTTTCATCAGGTCGCGGGGGCCGTGCGGCGTCACCAGGAAGTCGTTCTCCAGCCGGACGCCGATGCTCTCCTCCCGGATATAGATGCCCGGCTCGCAGGTGAACACCATGCCCGCCTCAAACGGCCGGAACCTGTTGCCGACGTCATGCACATCCAGTCCCAAGTGGTGCGAGGTGCCGTGCATGAAATACTTTTTATAGAGCGGCCTGGCAGGGTCCTGGTTGCGCACGTCGCTCTCGTTCAGCAGCCCCAGCCTGATGAGCTCGTTCTCCATCAGGGTGCCCACAAACTTATGGTACTGGTCGAGGGTGTTTCCCGGCACCAGCATCTGCGAGGCTGCCCTCATCACCGTCAGTACCGAGTTATATATGTCGCGCTGGCGGGGCGTGAATTTACCGCTCACCGGCACCGTACGCGTCATGTCGGCGGCATAGTTGGCGTATTCTGCCCCGAAGTCCATCAGCACCAGTTCGCCGTCCTCACATTCCTGGTTGTTGTCCACGTAATGCAGGATGCAGGCGTTGCCGCCGGAGGCGATGATGGACGCATAGGCGGGCCCCCTGGAGCGGTTGCGCAGGAACTCGTGGCAAATCTCCGCCTCTATCTCGTACTCCATCACACCGGGCCTGATGAAGCCCAGCAGGCGGCGAAAGGCTTTCTCCGTGATGTCGCAGGCCTGTTGGATAAGCGCCACCTCCTGCTCCGACTTTACCGCGCGCAGTTGGTGCATGATGGGCGCGCTGCGCTCGTATTTGTGCAGGGGGTAGCGCTGCTGGCACCGCTTCACGAAGCGGGCGTCGCGGGTCTCTACCTCCACCACGGCGCGCAGGTGCTCGTTTGTGTTCAGGTATATATGCTCGGCCTCAAAGAGCTGGCTGTTCAGCACCTGGTCAAACTGGTGCGTCCACAGGATGCTCTCGATACCGGACACTTCCCGGGCCTGCTCTTTGGTGAGTTTATATCCCTCCCAGGTCAGGATGTGGTCGTTGGTTTCGCGCACAAACAGCACCTCCTTCATGCGCTCGTCCTTCGCATCCGGGAAAAGCAGCAGGATGCTCTCCTCCTGGTCCACGCCCGTGAGGTAGAACAGGTCGCTGCCCTGCCGGAAAGGCATGGTGCCATCGGCATTGGTGGGCATCACGTCGTTGGAGTGGAAGATGGCGACAGAGGAGGGCTTCAGTTGGCCTGCAAAATTGCGGCGGTTGCGCTTAAAAAGGGACTGGCCGATCGGAGAGTATTTCATCTTGCCTGAGGGTTTTCTTCGGTTGAAACAATGGCTTTCGCCGCTTAAATCTACTATAAAATAAGCAAATTAAGCAACGCTGGTGTTCCGCTTTGCTTCCTGCCCGCTTCCCCGGGCATTCTTTTATATATCGTTAAGTATCCGGACAGAATGAACCTGCACTACCCATAGCAGCATTGTGCAATGCAGGTTTTGATGATTAACCATATATGAAACAGCGATGGCATTTGGTGGTTGAGGATATAAAACGCACAGCTCCCTGCCGCTCCTTTTCAGGCAACTCATTCCTGTTTGCCGTATCTTTATCGGGAGGAATGGGCGTGAGACTAACGCTGCAGCACCCTATATAAATTGCAAAGCATGTTAAGCAAAGAAGAGACAGCGCGCTACAACCGCCAGCTGATACTGCCGGAGTTAGGCGTGGCGGGCCAGCAGAGACTAAAAGAGGCGAAGGTGCTGATGATTGGCGCCGGGGGCCTGGGTTGCCCCGTGCTGCAGTATCTGGCAGCCGCTGGCGTGGGTACCATCGGCATCGCCGACATGGACGTGGTGGGCGAGAGCAACCTGCACCGGCAGATTTTATATACTTCCGCCGATGTGGGCCAGCCTAAGGCAGCCGTTGCCGCCCGGAAACTGGCGCAGCAGAATCCTTTTGTGCAGTTTGAGGAGCATGGCGGGGGGATTACGGTAGCCAACGCGCTGGAGCTGGTGCAACAGTACGACGTAGTCATCGACGGCTCCGACAATTTCCCGACGCGCTACCTCGTCAGCGATGCCTGCACTATCCTGAAGAAGCCGCTGGTGTTCGGCTCTATCTTTAAGTTCGAGGGGCAGGTGACGGTGTTTAACTACAAGGACGGCCCCACGTACCGCTGCCTTTTCCCGGAGCCGCCCGGTGCCAACGAAGTGCCCAACTGCGCCGAGATCGGGGTGCTGGGCGTGTTACCCGGCATTATTGGCACGCTGCAGGCCAACGAAGCGATAAAAGTGATAACCGGCATGGGCGACGTGGCTTCTGGCAGGTTGCTGCTGTTCAACGCCCTTGCCCTCAGCTTTTACTCCGTCAAGATCCCGCGCAGCGCCATGGCCGATCAGGTAACGAAGCTGCAACCCAGCTACGAAATAGCCTGCGCCCCCGAAGCTCCAACTGACATTGTGGAGTTGTCGCCGGAGGAATATAAGAAGTGGTTGAAAAACGGCAGAGAAGTGCAGTTGCTGGATGTACGGGAGCCGCACGAGTATGAGGCGTTCAACATTCGCGGGGCATCCGTCCCTTTGTCGACGCTGGAGCAGAAGATTTCCGGCTTGCAGCTGGCACCGGAGGTGGTGGTACACTGCCAGGCCGGGGCCCGCAGCCGGAAAGCCATCGCCCTGCTGCAGCCGCACTTTCCGGAGGTGAGGTTTTATAATTTAACCGGTGGCTTGGCAGCCTGGGATGCGGAGTAGATTTATGCCCAACGCCAGACGCTCGCAGGAGCTGCGCACACTGCGAGGTCTTTAAGGTCTACAGCCAACAGCTTATATATAGGCAGCAACCAGTCAACGTCCCCATACTCCAAGTTTGCAACTTGGAGTACCAATAAGGTCAGTTTTCAACCGGCAAAATTTTACAGAACAATCCACGCCAGTTGAAAACTGGCTCCAAAACAAGCTCCAAGTTCGCAACTTGAAGTATCATACAGATGCCACTGCGATATGCTTCATAATGACTGAAAAATCAACCATTGAGCCATTTAACAATCATCAACTAACAATTAACCATCACCCAGCCACCGCCTGTTGCAGCACATCCAGCAGTTGCGCGTTGCGGATGTCGCGGGCGCACTTAAAGTGGCCCTGGGGGCAGGCTTTGTAGCCGTGCAGGCCGCAGGGGCGGCAGTAGAGCGGCTCCTCGCGCTCCACCACTTCAGCAAAGTCAGCCAGCGGGCCGAAGCCGAAGCGCGGCACCGTGGAGCAATAGATGGCGCAGGTGGGGGCGTTCAGCGCCGAGGCCAGGTGCATCGGGCCGGAGTCGTTCACGTAGTTCAGCACCGCATCGCGCATCAGCGCCGCCGACTGCAGCAGGTTCAGCTGCCCGCACAGGTTCTCCACACGCGGATTCTCACTCTCCGCAATAATTCCCTCGCAGTGTGCTTTGTCGGCAGGCGAGCCCAGCAGGTACACTTTATAGATAGGGTCCAGGCTGTTGAGGAGTTGCACCCACTGCTGCTGCGGGTACTGCTTCGTGAACCACACCGACGTTGGGGCCATGCAGATATAGGGTTCCTTCTTCCATGCCTCCACTTTGGCAAAATCCATCGGGCTGGGGTAGAGCTTCGGCCTGGACGGGATGGCGTTAGTCAGGCTCTGGATGAGCAGGTCGTTGCGCTCCACCTCGTGCGTTCCCGACTCCACATCATGCACATAGCGCCGGGTGAAAAGGCGGGAGAAAGGGTTCTTCTCAAAGCCGACTGTTTGCTTCGCCCCCGAAAAAGCGGTGAGAAAACCTGTGGCCCCGAAGCGCTGCACGTTCACCACCAGATCGTACTGCTCGGCCCGTATCTGCCGCAGCAGTTTCCAGAGGCTTTTGTACTTGCCTTCCTGCTTGTTCCAGATGAGCACCTGGCGCAGCAGCGGGTGTTCTTTCAACAGGCCCTCGTTGCCTTTGCGCAGCAGGAAATCGATATGGGTGTCCGGGTAAAAAGCATGCAGTTTCTCCACCAGCGCGGTTGCCAGCACCACATCGCCCAGAAAAGCGGTCTGTATGATCAGTATTTTGTTCATGCTGCTATGGCTGCCCCGGCAAAACTACATCCGTTAAAGCTGGCGTGCAAACCACCCGGGGAAGCAGCAGGCGCTATATATAATAAGTGGCCCCGGGCAGGGCGAGACAATGAGTGAAGACTGCCGCC
This sequence comes from Pontibacter russatus, assembly GCF_009931655.1. Classification (NCBI taxonomy): domain Bacteria; kingdom Pseudomonadati; phylum Bacteroidota; class Cytophagia; order Cytophagales; family Hymenobacteraceae; genus Pontibacter; species Pontibacter russatus. The sequence continues at coordinate 2,311,040 of NZ_CP047984.1, forward strand.
GCAATAGCTCAGGAAGCCGGATATGCTTAAACTAATATTAAAGCGACTTTAACGGAATAGTTGCGGAAACTATATAAAATTCCGTTTTGAGTCTTGATATTTGCGACCGGCTGCCTCCGCCACTGTGCTATATATAACCCGCAGCCAATGGCACACCACCTGTGCCCTACGTCATGACGCATGCAGGGGATGCGCGGCTTCCGCTTCCCTGCCTATATAACCATATGAAAAGACCTGTATCCCTTATCTGCTCCCTCGCCCTTTTGCTTTTCATGTCGGGCTGCGTGTCTACGTATATGCCCAACGTGCCCAACGTGCCCATGTTTACCCAGAAGGGTGAGTTGAGCGTTGGCGGCCATATCACGCCCAAAGGCAACATCACCTTCAACACCTCCTATGCCGTATCGGACCATTTTGCGGTGCTGGCGAATGGCTCCATGCTGAACAGCGAGCGCCGGAAGCGTGACTTCCAGCACAACCTGCTGGAGGCTGGCGGCGGCTACTTCACCACCTTTGGCCCGAACAACAACCGGATACTGGAGGTATATGGCGGCGTTGGCGCGGGCAGCAGCGACCGCACCGACAAAGACGAGGACGAGAAAGGCAACATGACGTACGAGCGCCGCGAGGCCAGCTTCAGCAAGTACTTTGTGCAGGTGAACTTCAGCTCCAAACGCAAGAAATCGCTGCGCCTGCTGGGCCGGGAGTTTCCGCTGAACTACGGCACCGCCCTGCGCGCCAGTTACGTGGATATGAGCAGACACCTGCTGAACGGCGTGCCGCAGGAAGAGGAAAGCAACATCTTTCTGGAGCCCATCTTTTACACGCGCCTCACCCTGAACCCCTCGGTGCAGTTGCAGTACACCAGCGGCTCCAACTTCGGCCTGAAGAACGGCGACGCCCTCACCGCCGGCTACGCCGTGTTCTCGCTCGGCTTTGTGATAAATGTGGGCAGCCGCAGCCCACAGAAAACCGCTCCCGCTAAACGTTAGATCACTCTTTCCATATATAACTTACATCTATATAGTTCATATAGCTGTATAGTTCAGCCTTGCATATATAAAGCCGCTGGATTTCAGTAGATGTAAACCCACCCCTCCTCAGAGGGGCAGGGGTGGGTTTAATTTCAGCAGTATGCCCGTATCGAGCTCGGGTACATGCAGCTCAGGTATATATAACTCCGCCACACGCTAACGAATGTCGGACTTGCGGATGCCGGAGAAGAATCTGCTATTTTTTCTGTACCTTTGCAGGCTAAATTTCAGATTGAATGCCTGATTATCATATCCATACTTTACCCAACGGAATTCGCATTGTACACAAGCAGGTGCTGCACACCAAGATAGCCCACAGCGGGTTTATCCTGGACATCGGCAGCCGCGACGAGCTTCCCAACCAGACCGGCATCGCCCACTTCTGGGAGCACATGGCCTTCAAAGGCACCGAAAAGCGCAGGTCGTTCCATATCCTCAACAGGCTCGAGTCGGTGGGCGGCGAGCTGAACGCCTACACCACCAAAGAGAAAATCTGCTTCTACTCCTCGGTGCTGGACAAGCACTTCGACAAATCGTTTGAGCTGCTGACCGACATTACCTTCCGCTCGGTGTTTCCGGAGCGTGAAATCGAGAAAGAACGCGGCGTGATTCTGGAGGAAATGGCTATGTACCTCGACACGCCCGAAGATGCCATTGTGGATGAGTTTGATGCTGTGGTATATGACAAGCACCCGCTGGGCAACAACATCCTGGGCACCAAAGAGAGCGTGTCGCGCTTCGCCAGGCAGGACTTCCTCGATTTCCTGGACCGCACCCTCAGCACCGATTCGCTCCTGTTCTGCTCTGTCAGCAACCTGCCGTTCGAGAAGGTGCTGAAGCTGGCCGAAAAGCACCTCGGCGATATCCCGGAAATCAAGAAACAGCGGGAGCGCGTGCCGTTCAGCAGTTATATGCCCAAGGCGATTACCCTCGAAAAGCCAATCTCGCAGGCACATTGCGTAATCGGCTCCCCGGCCTACGCCCTCTCCGACGACCGCCGCATCCCTTTTTTCATGCTCGTGAACCTGCTGGGTGGCCCTGGCATGAATTCGCGCCTGAATTTGGCGGTGCGCGAAAAGCACGGTCTGGTCTATACGATTGACGCCAACTACGCCACCTATATAGACACCGGCCTGCTCACCATCTACTTCGGCACTGAGAAAAAGCAGCTGAAGCGCACGACATCATTGGTATTAAAAGAACTGAAAAAGCTGCGCGAGGTGCCACTTGGCTCACTGCAACTGCACACGGCCAAAGAGCAGTTGATGGGCCAACTGGCCATGGCCGAGGAAAGCAACATGGGCCTGATGATGATGATTGGCAAGAGCATCCTCGACCAGGGCCACGTGGACTCGCTGAACGACATCTTCGGCCAGATAAAAAACATCACCGCCACCGACCTGACGGACATCGCCAACGACGCCCTGCGCGAAGACCAGCTCAGCTTCCTGAATTATGTGCCTGCGTGATAGTTGATTGTTAGTTGCTGCTTGTTATTCAGTAATTGTTAAATTGCTATATGGCTAAATGGTTGATTGTATGCTGATATATATATGGATGCCCCTTCTATATTTAAGAAACAACAACCAATTAACCATATAGCCATTAAGCCATTCAACCATATATCCGTAAACAATCAACAATCAGCTATTTACAACCAGCCATCAAAATGGACCTCATAGACGAAGACCTGCTGCACTATGCGGAGGAGCACACAACGCCGGAAAGCGCGCTGCTGCACAAGATAAACCGAGAAACGCACCTGCATGTGCTGCGGCCTCGGATGCTGTCGGGGCACCAGCAGGGACGCTTGCTGTCGATGTTTTCGAAGATGCTGCAGCCAAGGCAGATTCTGGAGGTCGGTACGTATACCGGCTACTCGGCCCTCTGCCTCGCCGAAGGGATGCAGCCGGGCGGCAAGCTCCACACCATCGACATAAACGAGGAACTGGAAGAGCGGGTGCGCGGCTATTTCGCGGAAGCTGGCCTCACAGACAGCATTAAATATTATATAGGCAACGCCCTGGAGATTATTCCCTCCCTTGAGGTTACGTTCGACCTGGTGTTCATCGACGCCGACAAAATCAATTACGCCGCCTACTACGACCTCGTGATTGACAAGGTGCGTCCCGGCGGTATCCTCATCGCCGACAATGTGCTCTGGAGCGGCAAGGTGCTGGAGAAGTACCGCAAAAAACTGGACGAGGACACGAAGGCCGTCATGGATTTCAACAGCAAAATACAGGACGACGCGCGCGTCGAAAACATCCTGCTGCCGGTGCGCGATGGTCTGCTGGTAGTACGGAAAATCTGAAGTAATATATATAGCATCTTAATTTTATAAAGGAAAGGGAGAGCGGCGATGCTCTCCCTTTTTTCTTTTTTGCACCGCCCGGCGTGGCCAGTTTCTCATCATTCATATATAACCAGCTACAATACTGCACGTTAGGCTCAAGCCATATATAAATGGCTTATCGGGCGGGCATAAAGGGCTCAAAAAATAAGGAAAGAACTTGGCGAAGCGTTTTATAATGCGAGGCAAATTGCGTTATTTTTGCGAGCGTTATATTACTTTCAAACATATTAGCGCATAGCAATTTAAGCGCCACCAACTCAACAGTAAGTAGAGCCGCAGCATCAACATTTAGCCATAGTAAAGTACCAAGCCATGAGAAAATCCATCAGCAGCCTTTTTGCCCTCCTGCTCCTGCCCCTGCTGGCGCTGGCGCAACTCGTCACGGTGCCCCGCAACGTCTATTTCGCCGACATTCACCTCACCCTCACCAACGGGGCGCAGGAGGAAATCCAGAGAAAGGTGGACGCGCTGCACCGCAACCAGACCTACTTCAAAATGAAGGTGGACCTGGCGGATGCCTACTTTCCGGTGATCGAGCGGGTGTTCAAGGAGGAAGGCGTTCCTGACGATTACAAGTACCTGGCCCTGCAGGAAAGCGGCCTCATCGGCGATGCCATATCCACCTCGAATGCGGTAGGCTACTGGCAGTTCAAGCGCGAGGCCGCCTCCGACTTTAACCTGCGCATGGACCACCGGGTGGACGAGCGCCGCCACATCATCGAGGCGAGCCGGGGCGCCGCCAAATATTTCCTGCGCAGCAACAACTACTACAACAACTGGCTGAACTCGCTGCTGTCGTACTACCTGGGCTACTCCGGCGCCAAGCCCTATACCCGCCCTTCGGACAACGGCACCCGCAGGATGGAGATAACGGAGAAGGTGAACCCCTACATCCTCACGTTCCTGGCCCACAAAATTGCCTACGAGGCTTTTATAGGGAAAAGCAACCCGCCCGCTTTGTCGCTGCGCGAGCTGCGCGCCGAGCCCGGCCAGAGTTTGGCGGACATCGCCATGGCCACGCAAACCGATTACGCCGAACTGGAGAAATACAACAAATGGCTGCTGGGCAACACGATTCCCTCGGATAAGGATTACTACGTGATGGTGCCCGTGCGCAACGGAGGCAGCGATGCCGGGCTGCTGGCGTCGAAGGACACTACGCCGCTCACGAAGGAAAGGCCCGCGGCAACACTGGTGAAGGCAGGCCGCAATGGCCTGACCACCATCGTGGCCCGCCCCGGCGACACGAAGGACAAGCTGGCGGCGCAGGCGGGCCTCTCCACCCGCCGGTTCCTGCGGTACAACGACCTGCGCAATTTTGATAAGATTGAGCCCGGCGCTGTATATTACACCGAGAAGAAAAACATGGCGGCCGATGCGGAATACCACGTGGTGCAGCCCGGCGAGACGATGCAGCAGATTTCGCAGCACTACGGCATCCGGCTGAACTACCTGCTGTTCAAGAACCGCATGAAACGCAGCGAGGTGCCGGTGCCGGGCCGTGTGCTGTGGCTGCAGAAGCGCCGACCGGCGCACACGCCGATAGAGGTCCGTGACCTGGGCCAGAAGCAACCAGTAGCTGCCGCCGCCGCACCGAGCCAGAGCCAGCCTGCCGTTGCTTCTGCCGCCAGCACAGAAGAAGTGAAAGAACAGGACAAGGCACCGAAGGAAAGCATCTTCAGGAGATTCATCAACAGCTTCAAGCGCTTCAAGGAAGATAAGCCGGAACCGGAGGAAGCAGAAGCTGGAATGGAAGAGGAGGCAGCCGCTGCTACCGAAGTCAAAAAACCTGCTCCTGCTGTCCGTACAAAAGCGACTGCAGCCAGCAAGGCTGCGCCTGCCACAGAAACTGAAACGGCAGAAGAGCAGGAGGAAGATGGGTTTATGGACCCTATCGTGATAGAACCAGTGGAAACCGATGCTGCAACGGAGGCCCCGCCGACACAGGCACCCGCCGCCGCGCCGCAGAAGAAACAGCCGGAGTTATACCCGCAGAGCGACACTACAAGCATTTTCCAGGAGCCTGCTCACGCCACCGAAGAAACGGTTGACATCCTGCTTGATTCAGCGGCCACCTCCCCTGTAGCAGCTGAGGAAGACACGACGGCCGAAGAAGAGGAAAACTGGATTATAGGAACCGCGACAGACGAAGACTCCACGGCAGAGGTGAAGGATATATTCGTGGAGCCTGCCGCCACGCCGTCAGCCAAACCAAAGCCAGCCCCTGCCAAGCCTGAAAAGGCGGCTCCGGCTGCCGCGGCAAAACCGGCCCCCAAGCCAACAAAGCACATCGTCAAGCAAGGCGAGACACTCTACGCCATCTCCAGGATGTACGCCGTCACCGTCAACGACCTCACCGCCTGGAACAAACTCGGAAACGAGCCGCTGCGCGCGGGGCAGGAGCTATATATAGCCGAGCCGCTCGTGCAGCCCACACAGGCAGAAACAGCAGAAAGCGCCGCTGCTGCGCAGCCTGCAGGCAACAGCGCCTTCCACACCGTGGCTGCCGGCGAAACCCTCTACCAGATATCCAAGGCATATCATGTGTCGCTGGAGGAGTTGCGTGAGTGGAACGAGTTATCGGACAACAGCATTCGCCTGGGCCAGGAGTTGCGCGTGCAGGCGCCTGCCCGCGCTGCGGCCCCCGAAGAGACCGATGCAGACACTGAAACCAGCGCTGTGCCAGCCAGCGGTTATCACACCGTCGCTTCCGGCGAGAGCTTGTACCAGATTTCCCGCCAGTATGGTGTTACCATCAAGGACATCATGGAGTGGAACAACAAGCGCGATTTCTCCGTGAGCATCGGCGAGAAACTCCGAATCAGGAAGAAGTAAAACGAAGCTATTTGATATTAGATTTTGACAGGCAGCTATATATGGCTGCCTGTCTCATTTATTATTCGTCCTATATATAGGCAGGCCGCACCAATACTTTTTTTCGCTGGCGCGAGTTTGCAACTCGTGCCCCCGTGTTAGGATGTAGGTTTCGATCATATATCCTATATATGGCTTCTAACACTATCGTTCCTCCGGCGGGGCGGCCAGGTTAGAGGCAGATTGCAGGCCGGTGGCGATTTCCGGCACAATGCCCAGGCGCTCATAAATAGGCCACACCATCTGCCGGAGGCGGGGAAGCCTCACGGCAAAGGGCACAATGCTCAGCGCGCACAGCAAGCCGCAACCTGCCAGCGTGTAGCCCACCCCCACCCGCTCTGCCACGGCCCCGGCCAGCATGCTGCCGATGGGGGCCATGCCCATAAATGCCGTGGCATACAGACTCATCACGCGCCCGCGCTTGTCATCATCCGTCAGCGTTTGCAGCAGCGTGTTGCAGGAGGCCATCGACACAATCATGCCGAAGCCGGTGAACAGCATCAGCACAAGCGACAGCAGCAGCATGTTTGAGAAAGAGAAAGCGATGAGAGACGAGCCAAACAGAACCATCGTGAACACAATCACCCTGCCCAGCCCCATCACCGATTTCCGCTGCGCCAGAAACAAGGCCCCGCTCAAGGCCCCTAAGCCGGAGGCTCCCATCAGGTAACCCAGTGTGTTCGCGCCTCCGTGCAGAATATCCCGCGCAAAAACGGGCAGAAGCACACTAAACGGCATTCCGAACAGGCTCAGGAGCGCCACAATCATAATCAGAGCCCGAATGGGCGGAAAGCCGAAAGCGTACCGGAACCCGTCTTTCAACGATTGCCAGGGTTTCCGCTCCTGCGCCACCCGCTCCAAAGGCTCCAGGCGCATCAGCAGCAGCGAGGCCAGCACGGCTATATAGCTAAGGGCGTTGATGAGAATGCAGATGCCCTCCCCTACCACCGCGATGATGAGTCCGGCAATGGTTGGCCCCACCAGGCGCGCCATATTAAACATGGAGGAATTCAGGGCGATGGCGTTGCTGATGTTCTCCCGCTTCTCCACCAGCTCAAACACGAATGCCTGCCGGGTAGAGATGTCGAGGGCATTGATGATGCCCAGCACGGCGCTCAGGGCCAGCACATGCCATATCTCAACCGTTTCTGTCAGCACCAGCACGGCCAGCGTAGAGGCCTGTAGCATCGAGAGCGCCTGCGTCACGATCAACACCTTGTGCCGGTTGAACCGGTCGGCGGCCACGCCCGCGAAGGGGCCGAGCAGGAAGGAAGGAATCTGGCTGGAGAACGTCACGGCCCCGAGCAGGAACACCGAGTCGGTGAGGCGGTACACGAGCCAGCTGAGGGCAATCTGCTGCATCCAGGTGCCGACAAGCGAGATGCCCTGCCCCGTAAAGAACAGCCTGTAGTTGCGCGACTCCAGCGCCCGGAACATCCCGCTTAACTTTCCTCCTGATTTCGCTTCTCCCATACAATGACTTTCTCCTATCCGGCACAGCTTTTTGTTTACGTGTGGCTACCGCTTCCGAGTTATAATTTATATGGCAGTTGGTTATATATAGCCTATACCACCAACTGCTCCCTGAAAACCTGCCCCTCCGAGGAGGGGGATAAACTACTTTAGCGGAAAATCCCCCTCCCTGGAGGGGTTGGGGGTGGGTCCTACTGTAGAGTGTAAATAAAACGCGACCAGGTTATATATCCCCAAAACACTCCCTGTTTCTGAGACTAACATGGCCCCGCATTTGTTATCGAAGAAGCCGTTTATAGTTTGGGCCGCCGCCCGATTTTGCGTAATTTTAACTTCACAGAAATGGCCACAAGTATATGACGCTCCTTCTATACACTTCATTTCTAATTCGTAATTTCTAATTCTCAGAACCTTGCCAGTTTTTTCGCATTTACATACCCATACGCAGTACTCGCTGCTCGACGGCCAGGCCAGCATTGGCGCGCTCATGAAAAAGGCGCAGGCCGATGGCATGCCCGCCGTGGCCATGACCGACCACGGCAACATGTTCGCCGCCTTCAACTTTGTGGCCGAGGCCAACAAGTATAACGTCAAGCCGATTGTGGGCTGCGAATTTTACCTGGTGAAAGACCGCCACCTCAAAACGTTCACGAAGGAGCAGAAGGATGTGCGCCACCACCAACTGCTGCTGGCCAAAGACCAGGAAGGCTACCAGAACCTGGCCAAGCTTTGCTCGCTGTCTTATATAGAAGGCGTATATAGCAAGTGGCCCCGCATCGACAAGGAGCTGCTGCAGAAATACAGCAAAGGCCTGATTGCCACCAGCTGCTGCATCGGCGCCGAATTGCCGCAAACCATCCTCTGGAAAGGCGAAGAAGAAGCCGAGGAGCTGCTGAAGTGGTGGCTCGACCTCTTTGGCGAGGATTACTACATCGAGCTGCAGCGCCACGGCCTGCAGAACATCGACGGCACCGGCAAGAGCCAGGAAGATGTGAACCAGGTGCTGCTGAAGTTCGCGCACAAGTACAACATCAAGGTCATCTGCACCAACGACTCGCACTACGTGGACCAGGACGACTGGAACGCGCATGATATCCTCCTCTGCGTGAACACCGGCGAGGACCAGAGCACGCCCGTTGGCGACTTTGCCACCAAGTACTATCGCTTCCTGTCGGATGACCAGCGGGTGATATATGACACCGTGGACAACGTGCGCAGCAAGTACGGCCATATGCCAAACATCCGCCAGATGCTGAACCGCATCGACGAGGCCGGCCCGAAAACGCGTTTCGGCTTCCCCAACGACCAGTTCTACTTCAAGACGCAGGCCGAGATGAACGCGCTGTTCAAGGATGTGCCGCAGGCGGTCGACAACACCAACGAGATTGTGGACAAAATCACGCCGCCCAAGCTCAAGCGCGACATCCTGCTGCCCAACTTCCCGATTCCGCCGGAGCATGCCAACGCCGATGCTTTTCTGCGCCACCTCACGTTTGCGGGCGCGGCCAAGCGCTACGGCGAGATAACGGAGGAAATCCAGGAGCGCCTGGATTACGAGCTGCGCATTATCGAAACAATGGGCTTTGCCGGCTACTTCCTCATCGTGCAGGATTTCATCAACCGGGGCCGCGACATGGGCGTGGCCGTGGGGCCGGGCCGTGGCTCGGCGGCCGGCTCGGCGGTGGCTTACTGCGTCGGCATCACCAACATCGACCCCATCAAGTACAGCCTGCTCTTCGAGCGTTTCCTGAACCCGGAGCGTGTGTCGATGCCCGATATTGACATTGACTTCGACGACGTGAACCGCCAGCGCGTGATTGACTACGTGGTGGAGAAATACGGCAAGACGCAGGTGGCCCAGATCATCACGTTCGGCACGATGGCCGCCAAATCGTCGATCAAAGATGTGGCCCGGTCTACCTCGCTGCCGCTGGCCGAGGCAAACGAACTGGCGAAGATGGTGCCGGAAACGCCGGGCACTACGCTGGCCAAAGCCTTTATGGAGAATCTGGAGTTGGCTTCCATTCGGGAAGGTACTGATGCCCGCGCCGCCGTACTGAAACTGGCCGAAAAGCTGGAAGGCTCGGTGCGCAACACCGGCATTCATGCGGCGGGCGTCATCATCGCCCCCGACGATATTACCAATTATATACCGGTTTCTACTTCAAAGGACTCTGACCTGCTGGTCACGCAGTTCGACGGCAAGGTGATTGAGAGCGCGGGCATGCTGAAGATGGACTTCCTGGGCCTGAAAACGCTCACCATCATCAAAGACGCGATTGAGCTTATCAAGAAAAACCACGGGGTTGAGATTGACATTGACGCCATTCCGATAGACGACGAGAAAACCTACCAGCTTTACCAGCGCGGCGACACCATCGGCACGTTCCAGTTCGAGTCGGAGGGGATGCGCATGTACCTGAAGGATTTGCAGCCGACCAACATTGAAGACCTGATTGCGATGAACGCCCTGTACCGCCCTGGCCCGATGCAGTTCATCCCGAACTTCATTAACCGGAAGCATGGCCGTGAGGAGGTGGAATACCCGCACGAGCTGCTCAAGCCGATTCTGGAGTACTCCTACGGCATCATGGTGTACCAGGAGCAGATCATGCAGACGGCCCAGATTCTGGCCGGTTACTCCCTCGGCGGTGCCGACCTGCTGCGCCGCGCCATGGGTAAGAAGGACATGAAGAAGATGGCCGAGGAGCGCGAGAAGTTCATTGCCGGGGCCGGAGAGAAGCATAAAATCACCCCGAAGAAAGCCTCTGAGGTGTTCGACGTGATGGAGAAGTTCGCCCAGTACGGCTTCAACCGCTCCCACTCCGCCGCTTACTCGGTGGTGGCTTACCAGACGGGTTACCTGAAGGCCCACTACCCGGCCGAGTATATGGCCGCCGTGCTCACCAACAACATGAACGACATCAAGAAGGTGACGTTCTTTATTGAGGAGGCGCGCAAGCAGGGCGTGCAGGTGCTGGGGCCGGACGTAAACGAATCCTTGCTGAAATTTAACGTGAACGAGCAGGGCCATATCCGATTTGGTTTGGCTGCGATAAAAGGAACCGGGGAGTCTGCCGTGGATGCCATCATCACGGAACGCGAGGCAAACGGCCTGTACCAGGATATTTTCGATTTTGCCAAGCGCGTGAACCTGCGGGCCGTGAACAAGAAAACCTTCGAAAGCATGGCCCTGGCCGGTGCCTTCGACTCGTGGGGACTTTACCACCGGGCGCAACTGATAGAAGTGCCGGAGGGCGAAAGCATGAGTTTGCTGGAAAAGGCGGTGCGCTACGGCAACAACTACCAGGCGGAGCAGCAGGCCGCGCAGCAGTCGCTGTTTGGGGGCAGCGCCGCCGTGGCCTCCCCGCTTCCCAAAATACCGGAGGTGCATATATGGACGCAGGCTGAAATGCTCCGCCGTGAAAAGGAAGTGGTGGGCTTTTATATGTCAGGCCATCCGCTCGACCAGTTTAAGCTGGAAATCGACTCTTACTGCACCTGCCCTCTTGACAAAATTGAGGAATACAAGAACCGGGACGTGAACGTGGCGGGTATGGTGTCGGAGGTGGTGATACGGACGGCCAAGAACGGTAATCCTTTTGCGCTGTTCTCCATCGAGGATTACGACTCCACGATGCAAATGGCGCTGTTCGGGGAAGACTATATGAAGTTTTCGCCTTACCTGAAGATGGGCCTGTACCTGTTTATCCGGGGCAAGGTGCAGCTACGGTACAAGACCGAGGACCAGTGGGAACTCAAGCCCACCAGCATCCAGCTACTCGGCGACATCACCGATAAGATGGCGCAGGGCGTACACCTCAACATCAACCTGCAGCACTTCAGCCCTGTGTTGGCGGAGGCGCTGGAAGGCGCCATCGTAGCCAGCCCCGGCCAGAAGCGCCTGGAGATAACGCTTCACGTGCCGGAGGAGAAACTGGCCCTGCCCATGTACTCGCGCAAGTACAGGATTGAGCCGAAAGCGTTCCTGGCATCCATCAAGGATATGGGCCTGGGAGAGTGTAGGTTGATTTGATGTGAAAATTTGGGGATGTGGAGATTTTATGCTTCTTCATCAGCTAAAAAGAGGTATGCTGCTTCGGTGGCGTGCCTCTTTCTATTTACTGCTCTTTCAGACTTCCCAGTCCGAAAGCCCGCTGCCGAGGATTTCCTAATCCCCGTACTGCTTTTTATATACGCGGATTAGGAAATCCGCTTCAGGGTAAGTTTCGGATTAAGAAATCCGAAACAGCAATAGCTGTATCATATATAGTATCAGTCTAAACAGGACTCAAAAACGGGATAGTGCCGGGCAGCATGAATTTCCTTACGATGACGGTGGTGGACTGGGTGGATGTGTTCACGCGCCCTATATATAAACGCATCATGGTGGAGGCCCTGAGATACTGCCAGCAGCACAAAGGCTTGCGCCTTCATGCCTGGTGCCTGATGAGCAACCACCTGCATATGATTGCCGCCGCTGAAGAAGCCCGGAATCTTTCAGACATTCTGCGTGACTTCAAGCAATTTACCAGCCTTAAGATGGTAGCCACCATACAGGAAGAACCGGAAAGCCGGAAGCAGTGGATGCTGCACCGCTTTGAGTTCAATGCGCACCTCCACTCAAAAGTCCGGCGTTGTAAACTATGGCAGGACAGCAACGACGCAAAGGAAATTTTCAGCAACAATTTTCTGGAACAGAAACTGGCCATATATACACGACAACCCGTTGCGGGCAGAGTGGGTAAACGAGCCGGAGCACTATCGTTATAGTTCAGCTGGCAAATACGCTGGAGATGATGGCTTATTGCAGGTAGAACCGCTGGAGTAGCGAAAGCTCTATCTATTCAGCAGCATATATAGGCAGCATATCAGGCGCCTCTCTCTTTACTTTCTCAACCCCCCGCTTGCTTCTGAAACTTTTATTGATAACATTTGTTGATACAAATAACAGGCACCCTACATGCTGGTCTGCCGTACGTATAACAGGTGCAGGCTCCACAGGTGGCTAGATGGGCTACGACAGCTTGTCAGGGAGTTTAAGTTTGGGTGCATATTTGCCCGGACAGTAATTGTCACTATATTTAAATCAGGATTCAAATACAACAAAACGCTAAAGTCATGGCTAACAAAGCAATTGAAATTACAGACGCGAACTTTGATGAGATCATCAATTCAGATAAACCCGTACTGGTAGACTTTTGGGCAGAGTGGTGCGGACCTTGCCGCATGGTGGGCCCGATTGTGGAAGAATTGGCCGGTGAGTACGAAGGCAAAGCCGTTATCGGTAAAGTAGACGTAGACGCCAACCCGCAGACTTCCGCCAAATTCGGTATCCGCAGCATCCCGACGCTCCTTGTTTTCAAAAACGGTGAGGTGGTGGACAAGCAGGTAGGTGCCGTGCCTAAGAACGTGCTTTCCCAGAAACTGGAGTCGCAGATGGCATAAGCCACACCGCAGTATAACCCTAATAGAAAAGGCCTCCCACAACAGCGGAGGCCTTTTCTGTATATGATTATTCCTCTTTCTCCTCTTTCTTCATAATGATGCTTATTTTGCCGCTCCGCTCCAGGTAGGCATGGTCAATCCGGTTCAGGTCCAGGGCAGATCCCGAACTCCGGAGCGCCTCCAGCAAGTCGTTTTTCGTGACGCTGCTGGCGCGCATCGCCTCCTCCTGTAACTCTCCGTCCCGCACCAGCACCCTGGGCCGCCCTTTAATGAAATTCCCGAAGCCAAAGTGCGTGTGGTAGGCGACCATCGCCAGGCCTCTGTGCAGCAGCACGAGCGTGAGCGCGGCTGCCAACGTGGGCCAGAAAGGTGCGTTGCCCGTTATGGCACGGCTCAGCACCGAGCCATATATAATCCCGAGAATGATGTCGAAGGCCGTGTTCTTGCCGAAGACGCGGTGGCTCCCCACCCGCATAATCAGCAGCGCGGCGAAGAAAACGCCGATGGCCCGGGCAGACATTTGCCACCAGGTCAGGGTTTGGTCGTGTATGCCGAAAACGGTGCTGAAAACTTCCTGCATACTGGGAAAACGCACATATCCGTTTAGAGTTATGCGATGTCCGCCGCAGCGGCAGCGGCCGGATTTGGGAGGCGCGCCGCTGTCACGCACGCCAACTGCAGCCTGTACACTGGGCCAACCCATATAAAATATTCAAGAGGCACGGCACTATTGCACAATGATTGCTCTGAACCAGACATCATCCGTATCGTAAACTATAGAAGCAGGAAAAAAGCTATGAACACACGAATCATGTTAGGAATTGCCGCAGTGGCGGGACTGCTGTCTGTAGCGGACGGGGCGGCAACCCCTGCCGCTGTGCCTGCATTCGGCAGCCATGCCAACGGGCTGACGGAGGGCCAGAAAGTGGAGCGGCTGATCGCCTACCTGCGCAGCCTGGACGGTGCTGTCTTTATCCGGAACGGCAGCGAGCACAGCAACACAGAGGCGGCAGACCACCTGCAGACCAAATGGGAGAAGCACAGGGACGAGGTTCACACCGCAGTGGAATTCATTGAAGAGCTTGCCTCGGCCTCCGGACTTACCGGCGAAGACTATACCATCCGGTTCCAAGACGGCACCGTCCGCACCACCAGGGATGTGCTGCTGGAAGAACTGAAGCGGTTGGAACAGCAGCCTTAGTCTGTCCATGCCTCGTGTTTGGAAACGACAAAGGCTCAGGCTCTGTAAGCTCGCGTTTCAGCCCGGAAGCTAATGATTAACGGGCCCTTAATCTCCTGAACGCATGGCGCTGCCGCCGCAAATAAAAAATAGAACCTGCTGTAAAGTTTATAACCTGTTGCTATGTTACAACTGTTAGAAGAGTCTAAAGGTGATTTGGTCGCGTTCCGCATTTCGGGGAATGTAGACAGGAACGACTACAATGTGATGCTCCCGGTGCTGGAGGAGAAAATCAGGCAGCACGGCAAGATCAGGGTATATGCCGAGGTGCAGGATGTGGAGGCGTATTCGCTACGCGCGCTGTACGAGGACATTAAGTTCGACATCAAGCACGCCGCACACTTCAGCAGGGCCGCCATCGTGGGCGACCGCGCCTGGATAGACTGGCTCACGGTGATGGCCCAGCCCTTTACCACGGCCAACGTAAAGTACTTCGACTTCAGCCAGCGCAACAAAGCCTGGGAGTGGATACACGAAGGCTTGAACATTGATGCGTAGAATTTATATATAAACAAGCAGCGTACAATATCAACAGCGGTGCAGCGGAATAGTAATTTCCGTTGCACCGCTGTTGATATATAAGCTCCAGTCCCCGCTACTCTTTCAGGCTTTTCAGATACGCCAGCGTGATTGGCACCTGCGTAATCACCCGCGGGCTTTCGTCTTCTATAAAGTAGTGTTTGATCCCAACTTTTTTCGCTGCTTTTAATATAGCCGGCACATCTAACTGCCCCTGCCCAAGCGCCACATCGTTCTCTACTGGCATCAGGCCGGTAAAATCACCCTTCACGCCCTTCTTCATGTCTTTCAGGTGCATGGTCGTCCAGCGGTTGGGGTACTTCAGCAGCAGTTTGGCCGGGTCCTGCCCGCCGTGGTACGCCCACAGCATGTCCATGGTGAACGAGACGTATTTAGGATCGGTGTTCCGGACCATATAGTCGAACAGGGTGCCGCTTTGATAGGGTTTCATCTCGTAGCCGTGGGTGTGGTAGTTGAGGGTGAGGCCGTTTTCCCGCAGCACCTTGCCCGCCCGGTTAAAATCAGCCACGGCTTTTTGTGCATCCTCAAATGTGAAGTTATCCTTCTCATGTGGTATCCAGGCTACCTGCACGTAGTTGGCGCCCAGTATCTTTGCCACGCGCGCCACTTCCTGCGGGTTTTCCACCACCTGCTCATATCCTGCACCGACAGAGGGCGCCGTCATGCCCCGCATATCCAGCAGTTTGCGCAGGGAGTCCGGGGCCAGGCCGAAGGCGTTCCCACCTACTTCCAGCTCGGTTATACCCAATGCCTGGATGGTGTCCAGCGTCGCCTCCACCCCTTTCGGGAAGCTATAGCGGTAGGTGTAGGCCGCCATGCCGGGTGCCTGCGGGAAAAGGGGGGAGCCTTTTTGGGCAGATGCGCTGCCGTGGCTGATGAGGAGGGCGCACAGCATGCCGAATAACAGGGGGAGCTTCTTCATATATGGATTTCCTGGAAAAGGTATAACACGGGTTCAGCAACGCCCCCCGCAGCACCGTAAGCACTCCTGTTCAGCTGGTCTGCAGAAAGCTAATCAAGTATAAAGAAACTGCGTTAAATAAGCAACTGATTTAGAAGCGCCTGGCAGTTTTTATCATCTGCTTTTTCGGCTTCATATATATGGCATACGAAATATATACACATTTACTGGAGGAGTGATCTATAGATATGCTTCGTTAACAAGTGCATTTTGCAGCTCCGCGTGTTACTTGGCAGAGTGCCCGATATAGCCACATCGGCTTCAAGAACACAGCGAAAGTAGTTGGGCTTGGCTCAACCAGATGTAGCGTGAGCCTTTTCATATAGGGCGCAGGCCGCTTCGCGCGCGTCCGTGAGAGAACAGCCTTTGACGCTGTCGTTCATGTAGGGCAGCGGCAGGAAGTGCAATCGGGTTACCTGCACCATACGCATATCCCATATACTTCGCAACCTGGTTTTCCCTCAACGCGATGTTAATCTTTATAGATGGCCACCTCTGATTTTCCTTTCTTGATATAGCCCCGGTACATGCCCGCCGAGTTGAACGGCATCGCAATGTTCCCGTGGCGGTCCACGGCTATCACGCCGCCTTCGCCGCCGCGCTTCACCAGTTTCTTCATCACCACCTCATCCGCAGCCTCCTGCAGCGACATGCCCTTGTAGTCCATCAGCGAAGCGATGTCGTGGGCCACCACCGAGCGGATGAAATACTCGCCGTGGCCGGTGGCGGAAACGGCGCAGGTGTTGTTGTCGGCATAGGTGCCCGCCCCGATGATGGGCACATCGCCCACACGGCCGTAGCGCTTGTTCGTCATGCCGCCCGTGGAGGTGGCGGCCGCCACGTTGCCGTAGGCATCCAGGGCTACCGCCCCCACTGTCCCGAATTTGTGGCCTTCGGTAAAGATGTGCTCGTTACTGCCGGAGCCTCCGTCGTGGTCCAGTTTGGTTTTCTCCCTGTCCCTGATTTCCTGAAGCTGCCTGTAGCGCGTCTCGGTGCGGAAGTAGGACGGGTTCACTATCTCAAGCCCTTTCTCTTTGGCAAATTGCTCCGCCCCCGCCCCTATCAGCATCACATGCTCTGATTGCTCCATGACCGCGCGGGCGGCGCTCACGGGGTTTTTGATGGTGGTCACGCTGGCGACGGCCCCGGCCTTGAGGGTTTTTCCGTCCATGATGGCGGCGTCCAGCTCGTTTTTGCCCTCGTTCGTGAACACAGCGCCCTTTCCGGCATTAAACAACGGCGAGTCCTCCATCACGCGCACGGTGGCTTCCACGGCATCTAGGCTGCTGCCGCCCTTCTCCAGAATGGCGAAGCCTGTTTTCAGCGCCTCGTTCAGTTGCGCGGTATAGGCTTTTTCTTTCTCCGGCGTCATGTTGTCGCGCGTAATGGTGCCCGCGCCGCCGTGTATCACCAGCGTGATTCTGCTGTAGTCCGGTTTGGTTTGGGCCACGGTTATATGCCCGGCCAGCAGGAGCAGGCACAGGAAGTACAGTGTTTTTTTCATGGTTTGAGAAAGTGATTTTATAGGGTTACATGTGGATTCAGCTGAAAGGCGCCGACATGGGCCGGATGCCGCTTGAACTGCACCTAAAAAAATTATTTATATATTAAATTTAAAATATAGTAATTGGCATAAGGTTTGAAGTATAAAAAATCAATATATAGCACTTTGGGTTCTTATTTTTTGGTTCGCAGTCTTTTAATTTCCCATATTTGCAATACGACTAAACTTTATAAACTAAACAAAAACCAACTGATCCACATGAAATCTAATTTCTTCAAAGCCACCCTTTCGTTTTTGATGTGCGCGGTCCTGATGGCCTCCTGCGTGTCTTCCAAGAAGTACGACGAGCTTAAAGCAAGCAAAGAAGCGCTCGAGCGCGAGCAGGCCGCCTCTAAGCAGAAAGTAGATGAACTCTCGGCTTCCCTGAAAGAGCGCGAGCAGAAGCTTGCCGAGATGGAGCGCGCCATGAACGAGCAGCAGAAGATACTCGACAACCTGAAAAATGAGGTGAATGCCGCCCTACAGGGCTTCAACCAAGGCGACCTGAGCGTTAACATCAAGGATGGCAAAGTGTACGTGTCTATGTCTGACAAGCTTCTGTTTGCCACCGGCAGCACGAAAGTGAACGCAGGCGGCAAAAAGGCAATCGACCAGCTAGTGGACGTGCTGAAGAAGAACCAGCAGGTGGGCGTGATGGTGGAAGGCCACACAGACGATGTGAGCGTTGCCAACGGCATGAAGTACCTGACCGACAACTGGGACCTGAGCGTGCTGCGCGCCACAGAAATTACCCGTATGATGGCAGACAAAGGGCTTTCTCCGGACAGGATCACGCCGGCTGGCCGTGCTTATTATATGCCGGTAGACACAGGTCGCTCTGCGGAGGCAAAAGCTAAAAACCGCCGCACCGAGATCATCCTGACGCCGGACTTCTCTGAGATTTACAAGATCCTCGGCATCCAGTCGTAAGCCGGACTTACCATATATAAAGCCGATGCTCTCTACAGGGCATCGGCTTTTTTATTGCTGACTGATTGGCTTCATGGTTGAATGGTTAAATGGCTGACTCTTCTTCGCTGGCATGGGTTTGCAACCCGTGCTTCCTTACATAAGCCATATATCATATAGGGTTCATAACCGCCCGGGCCAAAGGCCTTTAGGAAGTAAACACGAGCCAAGCGGCTTGCGCTACATGCCTGCAGGAAGTGAATTACACCTGCGAATCAACCATTTAATCATTAAAAGAATCACCCTCCCTCCTTTGCCTGCCGGATGGCATCAAACAGCTCTTTTGCCCTTTGCGACCCAATGAGCAGCGGCTTTTTGTCGTAGAAGTGGAGCAGCACGCCTTCGTTGCCCGACACGTTATAGGCTTTGCCTTTCATGCCCCACCGGATGCCCCAGCCGCCGTAGTCGCGGAGGGGTTTGTAGGTGATGCGCTCATATCCCCGGAGCGTGCGCAGCGGAATGCGCACCGGCCGCAGGTGGAAAGGCCAGAAGCGCGCCTGCAACTCCCCCGGCTGCACCACCGTCGTCATCGACATGCGGTAAAAGAAGAAGGGCAGCCCTATCCCCATCAGCAGGAACAATAAAATAAGCTCCACATCAGAGGCAGGCCTGCTGCCGAAGCTGTTGCCCAGCAATACCTGCGCTACGAACCCCGACCAGAAAATAGCGGACACGCCCAGCACCACCACCCACAGCCATGTCTGCCTGAAGTGCTGCTCCTCCCGGAAAAGAACTTGTTGTGCTGCCATTTTTTAGACTCAGGATGTTAGGCAAAAGATGAAGTACTTATTCTCTATTTCTTTCTCTACGGGAGACGGCTGGCATCAGGTTGAAAAGCATATATGGTGCCATTGCTTCACGAAAAAAGCGCCTGCTTCTACAGCAGGCGCTTTTTATATATGCCAGGGAATAAAATTTGTCTAACGTCCTGTGTCTAACGTCTAACCTCGAAGCGCCTGCTCCAGGTCGGCCAGCAGGTCCTCTATATCCTCCACGCCCACGCTCAGCCGGATGAGCGAGTCGCTCAGGCCCGCCTTCAGGCGCTCCTCGCGCGGGATGCTGGCGTGCGTCATGCTGGCCGGGTGGCCGCACAGCGACTCCACGCCGCCCAGCGACTCGGCCAGCGTGAAGAACTTGAATTTCTCCAGCACACTCACCGCGTCCTCCACCTGATCACCTTTCAGCACAAACGACACCATGCCGCCGAAATCGCGCATCTGCTGCTGGGCTACGTCGTGGTTTTTGTGGTCCTCAAAGCCGGGCCAGTACACCTGCTCTACTTTCGGGTGGCCTTTCAGGAACTCCGCCACCTGGCGCCCGTTCTGGCAGTGGCGCTCCATGCGCAGGTGCAGCGTCTTCAGGCCACGCAGCACCAGGAAGCAGTCCTGCGGACCTGGTGTGGCACCGCAGGCGTTCTGGATAAAGGCCAGTTGCTGCTGCAGGTCGTCATCGTTCACCACGATGGCGCCCATCACCACGTCGGAGTGGCCGCCCATATACTTCGTGAGCGAGTGCATCACAATGTCAGCGCCCAAGTCAAGCGGCGTTTGCAGGTATGGCGTGGCAAAGGTATTGTCGGCCACCACCAGCAGGTTGTGCTTTTCGGCAATCGCGGCACAGCCTTTTATATCGATGATGTTCAGCAGCGGGTTTGTGGGCGTCTCCACCCAGATCATGCGGGTGTTTTTGTTCACCAGTTCCTCCACCTTGCGCAGGTCGCTCATGTCGGTGAAGTGGAACTTGATGCCGTAGTTCTGGAACACCTTCGTGAAAATGCGGTAGCTGCCGCCGTATAAATCGTTGGTGGAGATGACCTCATCGCCGGGCTTGAGCATTTTGATGATGGCATCCACGGCCGCCATGCCCGAAGAGAAGCAAAGCCCGTGCTTCCCGTTCTCGAGTGCCGCCAGCGCGTTTTGCAGCTGCGTGCGGGTGGGGTTGTGCGTGCGCGAGTACTCGTAGCCCTTGTGGTCGCCGGGCGAGCGCTGCACGTAGGTGGATGTCTGGTAGATGGGCGTCATGATGGCGCCGGTGGTTGGGTCCGGCTCTACGCCGGCGTGTATCGCTTTCGTTCCGAATTTCATATATAAAGTAGGTTTTATTAGCATGTTCCGTTAGCTGCAAGTTAGGCAATTAAGCCACAAGAAACCACAATTGCCCCCGCGCCAGCCGCAGCCCCCTGCACGGCGCTTTTAAAGCCGCCAAAATCTTTTGTCCTTTGTATTTCGTCTAGGAGGTAACAAAACCAATACAAAAACTCTGCATGAAGGTACTCCCCGTGCTGCGCACGCTTATCCGCGAAAATGCCTCTACGTTTGTTTCGATGCTGCTGCTGGTGGTGGTGCCCGTGGTGGTGAGCTCTACGCTGGCGGTGGTGCTGTACAATTACCAGGACCTGCTCGCGGGCCTGTCGTGGGCGGAGATGCTGCTTTACTTCGCCGTCATATCCATCACCATGGCCTTTGCGCTGACGCCAACTACTTTTGTAGCGCTGGTCAGCGGCTTTTATCTGGGCTGGGGCGGCTTTGGGGGCATTGTGGTGTCTTATGGCATCGCCGCATTAGTAGGCTATACGCTGGCCAGGGTGATAGACCACGGCAAGATGATGAGTTTCCTGAACCGCTTCGAGAAGGCGCGCATCCTGATGCAGGAGCTGCGCCACGAGAGCTGGGTCCTCATCATCCTGACACGCATTTCGCCGGTGCTGCCCTTCGCCCTTATGAACTTCGTGCTCTCGCTGCTGCAGATAGACCGCGTGAAGTTTTTTGTTGCCAGCATTGTGGGGATGCTCCCGCGCACGCTCTTTTTCTTCTGGGTGGGCACGCAGGCCCGCGATGTGGTGTCGGCGCTGCAGGACCCGGACAGCGGCACCGGCGGCCAGCTCCTGATGATAGCGCTGGTTATCATTTCCATCGGCGGCCTTTACGTCCTGTTCGACAGGGCCTTGAAGCGCGCCCTGCGGAAAGCGGCGGAGAGAAATTGAGAAAATCTTACTACTTGGCTT
Organism: Pontibacter russatus; assembly: GCF_009931655.1. NCBI lineage: Bacteria > Pseudomonadati > Bacteroidota > Cytophagia > Cytophagales > Hymenobacteraceae > Pontibacter > Pontibacter russatus. The sequence goes on from NZ_CP047984.1 coordinate 2,332,482, forward strand.
GCGTATAAGGGAAAAAGGCCTTTACTTTGCACCATATTCACAGAACAGAATGGTCACGTAGCTCAACTGGATAGAGCATCTGACTACGAATCAGAAGGTTAGGGGTTCGACTCCCTTCGCGACCACCGAAAAGGCCCTCAGCATGCAGCTGAGGGCCTTTTTCATTTCTTGGGAGCAGATATGGGAGCAGATTCGGAAAACTGCTCCCATGTTCAAGCCTTTTCAGCTTAAGAAAATAGAAGCCGGGGCAAATAATAGACTTCTAAATCTATATGTAAGAAAGCCTCTGCTATTGCTGCAATACTATGCTAAATACGTAGGCAAGAAAGAAGGCGTAGTTTGTGGCACAAGGTTCGTTTTAGAGCCTCTAAATATACTTGATATGCTGTCGAACAAATCCTTACCGGCTTCAACTATGGATACGCCTGTCTGAATGGTGTTCGTTATCTTTTGACCTGTCCTCGAAGGGGTTTGTCTCACAACATAGGGACTGGTGGTGCCGGGGTTTATTCCAGTTGCGGTCACATGAGGAGATACTATCTGCTTATCCTTATATTGGCTCATCAGGTAAAGGGCCCCTACCCCCACAACACCCACTGTTAAAAGCGTTTTATCGTTCATTATGCTTTATCGTTAGAAAGTCTACATTCGTGTACAAAATACTTCAAGCCCATGCTTCCGGCGTCGGCATATCGGTTCTTCTCGCAAACGGCCACACCAGGAGTATCCACCTGAATCACGATACCGGCGTCATACTCGGCCATAGAGCCGCCCCTCACGGTGCCGCCGGTGGTGCTCTGGAAAATCACCAAGAACAGCGTGTTCGGAAAGTCCTTGCGGAGCCTGTCAAACTCTTCCTGCTTGGCGTTCAGCTTGCTCCAACTGTCTATGGCTATCACATCGAAGTATTTGGCGGCCTCGCGGATGGTGCTGATTCCGTCCGGAGCGATGGAAGCGGCCTGGATGCGGCTGCGATTCTTCGGCTTGATAAACTTCTGTGTCATGCGCTGCACCAGGTCCGACTGCTTGTCTATCTCCAGCGTGAAAGAGGCCGCGCTGAATCCGTATTCGGCAAAGGCATCCATCAACTGATACAGAAAGCTCGTCTTACCGGCCCCCTTGTCGCCTCGCAGGGTGATGGCGAACTCTTTGCGCTCCAGGTTGCCCAGGAAAGCGCCGATATCGCCCTTCAGCCGGAAGGTGTTTGCCCTTGTGTCCACGCCTGGCTGGTCTATCTGCGTGAAGATACCGGCCAGTGTCTTGGGCAGCTTCTTAGTCCCAAAGGCTAACGGGCTGCTTTCCTGCTTTTTTGCTGGCGTTGGGGCTTTTTTTTTAACTCCGGCAAGCGCCGGTTTGCTGCAGCCACACTCGGCCTCGTCCATCCCAGGGCATCCCAGGCCCGCGAACTCCGGAAGGGAGCCCAGGCCGGATAAAGAAGGCGTGTCCTGCGGAATGTACTTAAAGCCGTTGTGTACATAGTCCATCAGATCATCGACCGCGTCAGTCAACTGCTTGTAGTAAGTGTCACTTTTTTGAACGGAGCCATCTTTTAGGGCCTTTGTAATGTCCTGCAGCAGCTTTTTTGCTTTCTCCTTGCCTGGTGCCGTGCCCATCATCGGAATGAACCGCTTTAGCAGGAGCACCGTGCTATACACCTTGCTCTGCTTCGTAAATTTCTTCAGCAACGCCATCGTATCGCCCTGGAAATTCAGCTTGATATGGGTAGCGTCCTCTTTCTTATACATTTTCAGAATGCCGTTAAGCTTCTCCTGAATTTTCTTGATGATACCGGCGTTATGGCTGCTCTTCCTGATTTTGCGCTCCACCACCAGCTTGTTTACCGTGTCCAGCAGTGATTTTACAGACTTCTCGGCCACCTCGCGGCCATTCATGGACGTGAAGCGCTTGATTACCTTCTCTTCCTCAGTGAAATGGTCGTGATAAGCGACTTGCTTAATAGCTTTTAGCTTCTTCGGCTTCGGCTCGTTCTTCACCTTCGGGGTTTTGGCTGCCCTTTTCACGGCGTTTTCCTCTTTGTTGTGGAGTTTAAGCACCCGCTCTTTATACAGCTCGTTCAGGCCTCTGAAATACAGCTCGTCGATGCGCTTGGCGTCATGGGCCTTCTTTATCTGCTCTCCGTACTTCACCGCCTCCGCCTTGGTCTTAGCGCCTTTTAGGAGAATGACGAAATCGCCGTAGCTCAACTCAGTTATAGGCTTGCTCTGCAGTGATTTGTAGGTGTCGACGGGCCTGGCAGACTTCACGGCGCGTTTTGCGGATTCGGCAATGCGGGTAGAAATCTGCTTTGTGTAGCTGTTGAGCATGTCTTTCTCCCTGTGGTTAAGGTCTTTGTCAGCGGCCCACCTGGCCTGCAGCGCATCCAACTCTTCCTGCGTCCGGCTGTTAAGCGCCTCCGTCATCCATACATCATGCGTTTTCTTCGGGGTTAGCACCTTTTTGCGCAGCTCCAGCATGTGCTCCAGCGAGGAAAACTGCGTGAGGCTCAGGCGTGAGGCCTTGAAGTTCTTTTCGATGCCGGAGGCCAGGGCCTTTAGTTTGGCGTCGTCTGTAGCCTCAGCGATGTACTGCCTGTAGTCCTCAAAGCTCGGATAGTCGTCCTGGTTGCTGGCAGGCACCATGGCCGCTGCCACTTTCTTGCCGTGGCTCGGCTTCACCACATGGATGCGGTCGTTTTGCTTTTCGACCGGCAGGACTTCCATCAGCTTCGCAAAATAAGTATCTACTGTGTCCTTAACACCGGCGTCTTCTCGGTAGGCCCACCAATCATCTTCCATGGCCTCCAGTGCGAATTGATGTGCCTCGCCAAGGGCCTCTGGCAACTTTGCAAAATCCAGTTTATTTACTACCTCCAGGTAGTTTGATATTGTTACTTTCATGGGGTGAAATGTTTTTAAAAGGCTGTTTCAAATGAGTTTATGCGGCTTTTTTTAAAGTGTCCAAACCAAGCAATAAAAGCTTAATTTTTACCGCTTTGGCTTTCAGCTTCAAAAGCTTCAATTTGGTTTTTTTAGAATCCTGCTTTATTTCCGGCACCAGCAGCCTCGGCCACTCGTGGACCGGCCTCGGCGCGTCCACTTTCTCCTGGAACATGCGCTTGAAGTCTGCCTCCGGAAGGCTCACGCTGTCGGAGTGCTTGGCCTGGAGCCACTGCACGAGCTCGTCGATGCGCTCCAGCTCCAGCTCGGACACCATCTTGTCGGCCTGCTTCTCAAACAGGTTGCGGTTCACCAGGCGCAGCACGTCGGAGTTGAGGAAAAACCAAGCGCCGGACTTCTTGGTACCGGCCACCATGATTTTGTAGTACTGCCCCTGGCGCAGGATGGAAACGCCCTTGGCTGTCACCAGGCTTCGGCCCACGGTCATGGACCGTATATAGGCCGCCGCCTGCGAGATCGGCACCGTCACCGACTTGTTTGATTCCTGCGGCACCCAATAATCGGGCATCAGGATGCCTTTCTTTTCGCCGCCGCCCTTCAGGGTGTAGCTCACCAGCTTGCCTTTGAACTGGTCGAAGGCCTGCAGCAGGTTGCCGGTCACCACATAGCGTATCTTGCTGTCCTGGCTGCTGTCACGGATGGCAGAGTCCCAATACTCAATCATGCTGTCGCGCTCGTAGCGGGAAATGCTGTAAGACGAGCCGCGAATGGCACCGATGGCCTCGTGCTGGCTGGCCGGTATCTCCAGGTATTTAGTGCTGTGGGCGACGGCGAAGCGCAGGCGCACATTGCTCGGGGCAAAGGGGTTTTTCTTCTTGCGGTCGATTTTGAAGCCCAGGAAGATGCCTTTTGCCAGTTCCTCGCGGCCTATGCTGTAGTAGATGCCCCTGCCCACGGTGAAGAACTCGAAAATGCCGTGCAGGAAGCGGTAGCGGTTGTTGGCCGTGTCGCCTATCTTCTTCACCGCCGCCTTTCGTGCTTCCTCCAGCACGTTTCTCCGCTCCTGAATGGCCATCAGCTGCTCGGCTGGCGGCAGCTTGGCTATTTTCTTGTCGCTGGGTAATTTGGCCACCAGGTCGGCGTAATGCCGGTTCTTTTCCTCTGTCTCCGCGTTGGCGCTTTCGAGCATATATTGCTTGAACTCTGCCACCAGCTCCGCTGTCTGCTCGGCTGCGGTTTTGCCGCCCAAAGAATCCTGCAGCAGGTTATGCACCTCTGGCTTGGTGAACGGCTTTTTGAGCACCTTAGCGCGTATCGTCTCCAGCATGGTGTTCTCTGAGAAAACAGACGTGCCGCCCTTGCCCACTTTGGCTATCTGGCTGCTGATCGTCTCGGCCTCCAGGTCCATGGCCTCCACCTCCAAATCATACTCGTCCTTGCGCTTCAGCTCTTCGATATAATCATCGTAGGCTTCGGTAATGTCCTCATAGAACGCCTGCTGATCCGCAGTCGGCAGCACGGCCACGCGGCCCGAAACCTTGTGCGCGATGGAGATGGCCGCGCCCCTGCTGTCGGTTGGCTTGGCATCCTCGTCCTTGCCAATGCCCAGGGGATCGCCCAGGCGCTGATTCAGGTCCAGGTTGTCAATCAGGTACTTGTTCACCACTGTATCGCCGTACTTGTTCAAAAAGTCCGGCACAGACAGCACGGCCTCGCTCTGCTTCTGGTTGGAAGAGGTGTTGGCGTCCAGGGATTTTAGTTTTTTCTGGAGCATCATCATCAGGCGCTTTTCAGCGGGGATGGCAGAAATAACATAGTCGTAAATCGGCGGTATGTGCTTTAGCTGGCCGGTGCGGTTGATGCGGCCGCGTTTCTGCACCTCGGTGTTGATGTCGAGCTCTGCCTGCAGGATGAGCATCACGCGCTGCTTCACCTCTGAAACCGGCACCACGTCGGTCGGCACGGCATGGGCTGAGGCACCGGTGGAGCCGGACTGGTTAATCATCAGCACGTCCACCTCATTGTCGTTGAAAGAGCGGAAAGCGTCGTTGGTCGCCAGTTTCTCGCGCAGCGTCACCAGGCCTTTGCCGGTCTTGTGGTTGAGCTGCACCTCGTACTTGCGGCCCGTTACCTCTGCCACGCTGTAGCCCGCTGCCTCAATGCGCTGCTTCACGGCGTCAATCGGGGAGATGGTGATGCCGGATGAGGCCTGCCGGATGCGCTCGGAGATTTGGAAGTATTTTTCCTGCCCCTCCGGAGACAGGTCGCTTACCTCTATCTGCTTTTTCTCTTTGCTGCCGTCGTGGTTTGTCTCGGTGTAACGCATCACGCCATCCAAGCCGCGCTGCAGGACCGTGGCGAAATCAATATCGATTAGCGAACCATTACCCACGGGGCTGCCCGCCTCGTCCTCCATCTGCTCAATAAAAGAGCCCATGGTGGAGGCGAAGGCAATAACCGGCTTCTTGCCCTCCCTTAGCCGCTGTATCGCTCTCTCGGCCACGGTATCAGCCTTTATGCTGAACAGCATTTGGTTGATTACCTGGAAGATTTTAGAGAAATACGGCGAATTGTCAACGCCTGCAGCGGAGGTGCCCCCGCGCTTCTTTATCTCTTTCGATTCGGCTGCGGCAATCTTGTCCATTTCCTCAATAGAGGGCTCCACATGCAGCTCCTGGAAGCCGATGATCTCCCGCATGATTTCGGTCATGTTGTCGGCCACCGCCTTGTGCTCCTGCTCTTTGTCCAGCGACGGATCGCCTGCTGTCTTGTCGAGGGTGATGTAGTTCACCTCTATGCCCTCAAAGCTTCGCTCACGGCGTATCATCTGCCCTTCCTGCACAAGCTGCGAGGAAAGTATCTCCTGCAGGGCCACGCCTCCGGCCTGAATGGCCTCCACCAGGCCCTCTTTGCTCAGGTTGGCGTCTGACATGGCCGTTTTCATGGCGTACAGCGGCAAGTTGTCGCTTCGCTTGGCGTAGGTCGCGGAAAGGAAAAGTACACCGGCGGCGCTGGCCACCACGTCCTGCAGGAAGTTTCCGGTGTTCGACTCGCCGGACGCGTTGTGGCTCTCGTCCATGATGATGATGTTGTCCTTTGCCACCTGGCGCAACCAGTCCGGCTTTGCGGGGGAGCGCTCCGGAGAGCTGAACTGTGAATAGGTCGCCAGGGCATAGTGGAAGCCCTGCGGCATCCGCTTGCTCTTGATAGTGTCCCTGAGCTGCTTTTCGGGCATGGGCTCATACACCACCTTGCCCCGCGCATCCTTGATTTTGGTCTTCTTGTCGCGGCTGTTCACCACGAACGGCACCAGGTCCTTCGAGCCAATGGCCACCAGGTCGCGGTAAAGGTCAGAGAACAGGTTGGGCTTCTCAGTGATGAACACCGGCACCTTGCCCTGCAGCGCCGCGTAGCGGATGATGGCAGCGGCCTGCCTGCCCTTGCCTATGCCGGTCTGGTCGCCGATGATCATGCCCTGCCCCCTTGCCTCTATGTTGTAGAGGGCCATGGCCACGGCGTCAATCTGCTCTGCGGCCAGCGCCTTGCACATCTCTGTGTTGGAGGCGTAGCCCAACCGGTGCTGCACAAAGGCGTCAATGTCGCCGCCCACGGCCTCTTTTATCTTGCCTAGGGCAGAAAACGTCTCGTGCGCCATCATATCCGGCACATGCGTGTCGAGCACGAAACAGGCGTTGGAGGTGGGGGTGTAGGGCATTCCCAGGCCGCCCAGGTCCAGGAGCTGCAGCTTTAGTTTAACGGCTCGGGCTTTAAGGGAAAGCATTTTTAGTCTTTTAGAATGGTTGGAAGTGTGTTGGGTTGGCTGAGGGGCCTCCAGGTATTGTGTCACGCGCTCGTACAGCTCGTCAAAGGTCCGTACCAGCGTGTCATGCCCGCTCTTTAGCGGCGAGACGCCCTGAGGAACCGGCTTTCTGCCGTTGATCAGTATCAGGCGCACGGCAAAGCCGGTGCCCTGGCGCGTGTACAGCTTTTTGCTGTCGATGTTGAGCACGTCCTCCACATGGTAATGGCTGTAGAGGTAATTGAAGAAAAGGCGGTTCTTGCCTGCCTGCAGCCTGCCTTTGTCGTCCCAGGTGGAGTGCCCGCCGATGATGATGGCGGCGCGTCCGGAATCCTTCATGCAGTCCAGTGCCCGGATGGCCATCACCTGCTCCAGCGACTTGAGTTTGTAGGTGCCGAAAACCACCTCGTCTGTGGAGCCGAACGGCGGGTTTGTCACCACGCAGTCGAATTGTTTTTCAAATCCCTTGAAAGGCAGCGTGGCATCCATCCCCGTCACGCCCGCATAGCCCTGTGTCTCCAGGTTCATGCGCCGCACCCGGTCAATCTCGTTCACGGTGCATTGCTGCGGAGTGGCCGCAATGGTCAGCAGCCCGTTACCGGCAGAGGGCTCGAAAAGCGTGTTTTCGGGCCTGTCAGCGCCCACGTATAGGCCTGCCAGGTAGCCAATCGGCGCCGGGGTGGAATACTGCTGCAGCAACATGCTCTGGCTTGTCCTGAAGCTGAGGTTCACCTGATTGTTGTATAGGCTCACGATGCGCCCGAATCGTTCGCGGGGAGTGGGAAAGGCGGCAGAGTGCGCCAATATTCTGGCACGGTTCACGATGGCCAGCTCGGTCAGCTCCTTTACCAGCGTCCTGTCTGTGATGCCGAAGGAGGCGGCAATCTTCTCAACGCCGGTCTTGTTGTCTTTTATGGAGTTGGAGAGCCGGACCTGCATGTGTCCGACAAACTCCCTCATGTGGGAGACTAACTGCTTTTCCATTTGCGGATAAAGGGTGAATTGTGGTTGTGGGGCGGCAAAACACCGTAGCAGCTCACGCCGGAGCTGCTACAGGGTGTTGTGGCTACTTGCGTCTTTTAGCAGTCGCAGTTGCTCTTTTTTTGCGGGGGGCCGCTTTGCGTTTTCTGGTCGCGGTCGCTGGCTTGCGCTTTTTGGACGTGGCCGTTTTGCGCTTTTTGGCCGTTGGCTTGCGCCTTTTGGCCGCTGTCTTGCGCCTTTTGGCTTTGCTCTTCTTTTTGTCGGTCAAAGCGTTGAAACCGAAAACTGCTGCGGCACCGATGCCTACTGATAATGGGTCAATCATTTTTGTAAGGATATAAGGGTTGGAAAAATTGGGTTATGCGTTTTGCCACTGAATGCCTTTGACAGTGATTTGCTTAGATGCCACCTCCGCTTCCTTGAGCATGCGGTAGGCTGCCACGGATGATCCAATGGCTATGAGAAGCTGCTTATTGTTCGTGGCCGGTCGTGTTCGCGGGGGTGAACAGCTGGACAAAAAGCGACTTGACGAACCGTGCGATGAGCAGCAGGACGATGAGGGCGATAAAGAGCACCAGCACCGGCACGATGATGTTGTGTGTGAGCCATCGGGCCAGGGAGAAGCGTTTTTCGGGCTCCGCTGGCGACGCCTGCAGCGGGGCAGGCGTCGGCGGGGCTTCCGTCCGGACAGTCACAACAACGGTGTCTGCGTCGATTTCACCTTTACAGTTGCATTTACTGGTAATCAGGCCCGTTTCATCAACGTTAACGGTGCTTATGGCCCTGGCGCTCTCTTGTTTGAAGGAGGCCCCGGGCGTGAGCCGGTCGGCTGACACTCGGACCTGGGCAGAGTCTGGTCTTACCTCTGCCTTGGCGGTCGCTTTTACGGTTTGCTCCGTTACAGTCCCCTGTGGCGGCTGCGGGTAACTCCCCTCGGTTGGCTTGGATGTGCTACAGGAAATTATAAGAAGCAGCAACATCGGCATGCTGCCTTTGCCCAGGTAGCCCACCAGCGTCTTGCGGAGCTGCCTCGGGGCGAATAGCAGGAGCAGGCTCAGCATGAGCGGCACCACGGCATCCAGCCAGGTGACAGCCTCCACTTTAAACACGCTCAGGAGCGTCGCCGCGAAGAGCACCAGCCCGACGAGGCTTGATTTCCAGCCGGAGCGGAAGTTGGCGCTTAGGAGTTTGAGAAAGGGTATCATTTAAAAATTGATTTAAGGGTTTGCGGGTTTTTGTAGAGGTAGAGGGAGCCAGCGGCCAAAAAGAGCAGCGCTAGGCTACTGTCTTTTTTTTTAGATAGTCCTGGAAGGTGTAGAGCCTGTTGAGCCATCCGACAAGGTTCGGAGCGCCGGTTTGGGCGTTGCCTCCCGCTATGCGCCGGTGGAACTGCTCCCGCGCCTCATAGTAGAGGTGGTAGAAGTGTTCGGGGTTTACCTGGTTGAGGAAAGCGGCCGTCATCTTTCCGAGCCTGCCATCCACGTCGAGCTGAATGCCCAGGGCGTTTCCGATGCGTTGCGCAATCTTCACGGCGTCGTCGCCGGTCAGCACGAACATGTCAAACATGATGTTGGCGATGGCCTGATCCTGAACCGCGTCGCCGCCGAAAGACTTCCACAGCGACTTGTAGAAGCTCTTCACGTACATTTTCAGGTACACGTCGTTGATTTCATCGTTGCGCTGGATTTCCCGCGTCTCCTTGATTTTGTCGATGATGGCCCATCCCTGCCAGTTTGGCCACCACCTGCGGCTGATGCCTTTGTAAGTCTCGCCGCCTGCGTCGGTGCCTACGAAGGAGTAGCCGCCCTCATTCCGCATGACGATGCGGTGCGCTAAGTCGAAGTTTGCCATGGTTTACCTGGTGAAATATTCTACAATGGTTTTGACTACATAGGCTGGCTTCCCGAATCCCTCTCCGGCGATGTACTGGTCATATCCGGCACGGGTGAGCAGGCGCACCTCGTCGGCGGCTATCCAGTAGTTGAACTCGTTGCCTGCGCTGGTTCTCATCCACATCTCCAGCATGTCGTTCTGCTTCTTTCCGGTCCACAGGCCCACAAAGCATTTGTCCTTCAACTGCGTGATGTGGTTCCTGCCGTTGCCGGTCAGGGTAGAGTAGATTGGCGACGTGGCGGCATATATGCCCTCGCCGTTCCAGGAATCGACAAAGGCGTAGGTAGCCGCCCCGCCTGCGCCTGGCTTGCTCACCACCGGTATCTGCGTCGGCTGTGGCTTAGGCTGCGGCTGCGGCGTCGGATTAGGCTGTGGCTGTGGCGTCGGCTGTTGCTCACTGGCTTTCACGCCGGACACGAAGGCCATTCCCGCCCCCATGATGAGGCCTACCACGGCCATGCCCATCAGGCTGTTCTCTTTTGCCGGTGCCGGAGCCTTTTTATAGCTGTTGGAGGCCTTCGGCTTGTTTTTGTAGGTGTTGCTCTTGGTCAGAGGCTTGCGGTTAGGCGGGTACATTGGAAACTTGTTTTACCGATGCGCTGTCGATGTAGCGCACGGAGCTGTGATACAAAAAGCCCAGGAGTATTCTGTTGTCGGGCAGCACGTAGTTGTCGGCCAGCCTCCCGAGTAGGGTGCCCGCCTCGACAAAGGCCAGGCGCTGCAGGCGCTCGTTGAGCACGAAGCCAGGGGCCACGGTCACAAGCACGGCGGGTGCGGAGACGCCGGAGAGGCCGGAGCTGATCATGCGGTTAAAGCTCTCCATCTCCGCTGCGGAAAGGTCTTTCTGCAGGTCGGCCACCAGGTCGCGCCGGTAAAGCGCCTTGTACTTGGCAGACACCTCGTAGAGCGTTACCCTGGTGCGGTACATCTCTCCGGCGGTCTTGTACACCAAATCCTGGTCGGTTCCGTCGCCCACGGTGTCGTTCACCCATTCGGCGGTCTGCACGATGGCAGAGTAGAACTGCGTGGCGAACCTGGCGGCCAGCCCGTCTGTGCTGTTGGGGTTGCCGTAGTCCTTCAGCGCCGAGGTGCGCTGCGCGTCTTTCACCAGCTTCTTCACCAGCAGGTAAGCGCCCCCTGCAGCGGCACCGACAAAGGCCACGTTCATGGCTTTGCCCATGACGCTCTCCGGCATTTGCAGGCTGACGGCGGGAAGTGTGGATTTTGCCATTCTGCTAGATGTAAGACTTGAACATTTGTATTTTGGCATTCACGCCTGCCTTTTTCGACTTGTCAGCCAGCAGGGCCAGGTTCTCCGGCGTGATGTTCTGTGCGATTGTCTGAAGCGCATCCAGCACCTTCAGCGACTCTATGGCATTCTTTGCCTCTATGTTGATGGTTAGTTTATGCTGCGGCATTGTTCACTTGGGCTAAAACGGTGTCTAAGTTTAGGTTTCCTTGCTTGGCGTAGTGCGCCACGGCGTACACTTTGGAGAGCTGTTCCTCGGAGAGCTGCGCCAGGATATTGTTTATCTCCCTGATGGCCTCCTGCTGCACCGGCGTCAGGTTCGCGGCCACCGGCAGGCTGCCCATGGGCAGTTGCGGTGCGCCGCCGCCCATCAGCTTGGTCACAAGTATTCCCAGGACATCGGGGGGCAGGGTTTTTGCCGCCTCAAACACGCCCGCGAGGCCGCTTTTGCTGTTTTGCTCAACTCCGGCGAGGGCGAGCTGGTGCTCCTTGTCCTTAAAGCGGTTGTCTAGCTGCAGGTCATTGTTCTTGTCCTTCAGCTCCTGTATTTTTTCCTCCAGGTGCTTCACCGTTTTTCGCAGATCCTCTACTCTTTGCTGCTCGGAGAGAAGCTGCTTTTCAGTGATGCCCATCATGAACATGGCCATGGTGGCGTCCATCTTCGGCGGCTCTGCGGCCTCGCTGGAGGCGGGGTTTGGGTTTGACATGTCTTTTAGCATTTTTTCGTTTGTGATTTTTATGAATGTGTGCGGCAGGTACCTCCTGGTCACCATGTCCTTGGCAAACCCGTTGCTGGCGTGGACGGTGATCGTCACTGTGCCGCCCTGGCGCTGCCCTTCCTCGACGCACTCCCTGAGCCCCTGCGCGTCGAACGCCTGCTGGTCCATGGGTGTGCGCTCAAAGCCCTGTCTGCTCACTTTCACGGTGCAGAGCACGTCTTTCCTGAAAGCGTACTGTATGTGGGCGATGGCCTCGTCAAGCGTTTTCTCAAAGTTCTTCATCGACAATAGGTGAAAAGGTTGGTTACACTGCCGGGATGGTCACGGTCACAGAGGTCGGTGTGCCGGTCGTGTATGCCGCCGATGGCTTGATGGCCACCGTGACGGTGTAGGCTGCGGTTTTCCTCACATAGCCCATTCGGAACACCTCGCTTATGGTCTGCCCCGCCTGCAGCGTGAATGGCTCGTCTGGATAGGCCGCGCCCTCCACCACATGCGACACGTCGCCCGACACTGCGGCGGCTGGTGCGGAGCTGGCAATTACCTCGAAAGCTAAAGTCCTCTCGCCGGTGATGCCCGACACCTCGCTTGCTCGGATGGTCAGCTCCGGCCCCGCGCCTGGGGCTGGCGCTGCCACCTTGGCAAGCACCGTCTGCGACATTTGCGAGGGATTGCCGCTCGGGTCCGTCCACAGGAAATAGCCCTCGCCTGGCTCTGATCTGAGCGTCAGCCCGTAGTTTGCCGCCTCCCTGGCGTAGTCCAGCGGGAATGTCTTTTTAAACACGCCCTCCGGATGCTGCACCGTTATGTCCTGAATCTTCACGCCGCCGCGCCAAAGGCTGAAATTCACCGTCACAGGGCCTGTTCCAGCGGGGTTGTTGGTGAGCTGCGAGGCCCAGGTGATCGTGCCCACGGTGTCGGTCTTGTTCAGGTAGGAGGCGTCGCCCTGCGAGGCCTGCATGTTGGTCCAGCACCTGAACCGGCTCATCGGGAAAGCGAGGCTCTTGTTAATGTTCGTCGCCCCGGCCACACACTCGGAAAGCTTGGTATAGGCGCTGTTAATCGCCGTTTTGATAGTAGACAGCTTCAGGGGAAGCGAGCAGGCGATTCGTGCCATAACCAGAAGAAGAATGAGTGTCAGAAAGATGATTTTGAACATGGTTACTGCCCTTTTTCAAGCTGTTCGATGCGCTGCAGCAGGGCTTGTATCGCCGGTGCCAGCAGGGCCACGGCCCTGGCGTAGTTCACGCCCATGGCATCCGTCAGGACGTGGTGCGGGATATGCTTTGTGAGTGCCGGCGCAATGTTCTCCACCTCCTGCGCCATAAAGCCGATCTCTATGGGAGCGTTCTCGATGTCGTTTCGGCGGTAGTAGTAGCCGGAAAGCTGGCGCACCAGCTCCAGCGCCTCCTCCGGCGCGATATGCTCCAGATCGGTTTTCAGCCTGGCGTCCGAAGTCATGGTGAATTCTGTCGCTGTCAGGCCTCCTGCCGCGTCGCGCTTGGCGATGCTGCCAGCCGTGGCCGATTCCTCAATCGTGGCGTTCCATTTGTACATCCTGCCATCGGCCCCCATCACGACAGGCGTTTTCTCTGCGCTGGCCACGGCACCGGGGAAATAGAAGTTATCCCCCTCAATGACTACCGTGTTTTCGAGCCTGTTCCGGTAAGAGGCGGAGACGGCGAAGCTTCTAGAGCCGAAGTAGTTAACGGCGTTCCAATTGGATGAGAACTCGAAGGCCTTCAGCTCTAAGTGGTCAAACACTATCTTGTCCCACCCTGCCGCAATGTTCATCGTCACGTTTTTGGCGATGCCGAACGATATGCGGCCACCCATGGAGCGGTTCCGCATAGTCACATTCTCCAGTTGGTCATGCCGGATCAGCATTTCGCGGGTGGAGTCAGTATCCAGAAAGGACAGGAAGTAGGCGTTGTTGACGCAGGCGAAGGCGGCGAAACTGCGGGGCATCACCTCTATATAGCTTCTGTCATCGCCTGCCACCAGGATTTTCGTGCTCTTGGCCGCCAGCTTGATCCCCTTCGTGCGGGCTGTGATGTGAATGTCTGTGCAGCCGTCGCCCAGGTGAATGTTCTCGGCCCCCGAAGTGGAGTGAATGGTTATCAGGCGGCTTCCGGAGGCGATGTAGACGCCGCTCACGTTCCCATACAGCACAATATCAGGCTGCTGGCCGGGCGAAGCGAAGGCCTCTATCTTGCAGTCCCTATTGGTGTAGCCTTCGTTGTTGAAGGTGTAGTACAGCCTGGTGTCTGCGGTCGCCTTGGCCAGTTTCACACCGTCGTACTGCTGTGCCGCAATGGCAGGGATGCCCAGGTAGCGGTCTTTCACGAAGCGCTCCTCCGGGTCTGTCTGCATCAGCGTGTAGCAGTTCAGCTCGACCGAGAACATCACGTAGGCCTTCCCCCCGCTTGGGGCAAGTAGCGTCGCCATCTGCCCTGCGGAGATGCTGCTGCCGTCCCAAAGCTTCAGCTCAGAGGTGTTGCCGCCCAGCCCCCTTCTCATAGTGATGGTCGGGTTCGCGGGGTTGTTCAGGTCGGGGAAATGCACAAAATACTCGCGGTAGTTCGTCGGCAGCGAGCTTCCGATGGCCCCTATCGTGAAAACCACCTCATAGCCGCCCGCAACGACACTGGCGGTTTCATAGGCAAAGCCGGTCACTTTCTCGCGCACCATCATGATGCCCCTCCAGTCGTACCGCGCCTCCAGCCGCAGCACCTCGTCACGGCGCTCGGCCATCCAGGGAACCCGAACGCCACCCAGGTAAAACTGGTAATCCATCAGGATGGAATCCTGCGGGTAGTTGAGCGATTGGCTGCGGATGGAAAGCGTGCCTGCGTCCACGGCCTGCGTCAGCAGCACCTCATCCGTTGCCGACGTGATGATCTCCCCTCCGTTCTGGCGCTGGTAAACGCACCTGTAGGGCCACGAATAGTAGACGTTCGGCAGCAGCTGCTGGCGGTCGCGCAGCGTCAGCAGCGCCTCATAGGAGGCCGCTGGAATCACCGGCGCCTCCACCTCCAGCTTCACCCACACGTCGGACTGGTCAGCTATTGCGCCCATCATGTTGGGCTGCTCCCCCGTCGCCACCTCGCCCGGCGCTGCCGTCAGGTGAGACACGCCACGGTAGAAAAACCCTGTCGCCCACTCGTTGCTGAAGGTGCCGGTGTAGCCTGTGTAAGCGCCGTTGGCGTCATAGAACTCTTCATACACCATCCAGGTGGTTTCATCCTTGGCCTCAATCGGCTCGTCGGCATAGAACCAGTACCAGTTGGCGTTCCCGGTGCCGTACAGGCGCACCATCAGATAAGGGTCTGCCGCCGAAGGGTGGTCGGGCAGCACGTCCACCAGGTAGGCGTACATATTGCCGGTCGGCGTCGTGATGGTCTGCGTCAGACCGTCCGTGCCGGTGTAGTTGGGGTGGGTCGGCTCGTAGGAAGTCTCGTCCACCTCTTCCACCATCCTCACCGGCGTCGCGAAGCGGGTGTTGCTGAAGCCAGCCGGTGTGCCCGGCAGAATCCCGGACTTCAGGACGTAGTTTATGGGCCTTTTACCGGTTGCCCCTTCCCATACAGACACCACCATGCCGTTTCTTCTGCGCTGCAGCGGGATGGCGTTTCGCTCCGCGATGGTGTCGTAGACGTGGTGCCCGCCTTGCAGGAGGTTGGCGTCAGCGAATGCCACGCCTTTTGCCACCTGGTCATCTGTCAGGCCTATCGGGGCGGGGAATTTGGTGCCTGGAACAAGTTTGGATATATATGTCATGGTCAGATTAGCCGATTGTGCCTATGTTGAATGTGTAAGGTGCCCCGCCGCCCAGGCCTTTGCCCAGGGAGCGCACCACGAAATACTCTGTCGCGAAGGACTGCTCCACGCCGTTCAGCATCTCATTGTCGGTGCGGACCTTGATGCGAAGGGCGCTTTCGGGGTTGGTCTGGTCAGAGCCCAGGAACTCAAACACGCGGAGCCCCCAGGAAACCGGAGCCAGGTAGTAGATATAGTCCTCTGCGCCTGGCGTCACGGTGACAGCGCCCATGTGCGCGTTCCATACCGTGTGCTTCAGCAGGTTTTCGCGCACCCAGGCCTCGGTGATGGCCGCGCCGGTGGCGGTGCCCTTGCCGTAGTAGGCTTTCACGCCCACGCCCCAGGCTACCGATGGAGAGCTGGCAGAAAGGACGTCCTTCACGTCGTACCCTTTGGCCGTGTAGGTCTTGATGCTGGACGATGAGCCGATCCTTGTGTCATACCGCTCGATGATGCCGGAATCTCTCGTGCCTAGCTCAAAATCGATTGTCTGTGGCGCGAACTGGTAGGAGCCGGTAATGACAAGCTGCTTTAGGCCGGGGCTGTTCACCTGGCTTTTCAGCGTTGCCGTAAGGCGTACCTCGTTGATTATGGTGCCGCGCTCAATGGTGGTGAACGGCGTGAAAACAGCGCTGCCGTTCAGCCTGAAATGTCCTGCAATAGTGGCAAGTGGAGGCAGCTCCTTGATAAGGTAGGCCTTGATGAAATCCTTGGCGGTACGGTACTTGTGCGCCATGTTAAACTGCGTCGGGGTGTCAAAATTCCTACCCGTTACATTGATGTTGATTTTGTCGCTGCCGCCCCTTGAAAGGGGCCTGTGTCCACCTGCTGCCATTGATTGTTGTTATTTATTGCACTTCCACATGTTTTTCAATACCAGACAGTCCAAAATGGCCTGCGCTGGCTCGGGCTCTCCCTCCTCCAGGAGGAAGCCGCCCCACTTGCCGTACATCACGCCCTCGTACACCTCGCCGGAGCCTGGCTCGAAGTCGCGTCCGTAGTCGGGCTTTACCGGCACCCAGTGCCCGCCCTTGTCAAAGGACAGGAGCAGCATCCTGTTGCCGTTGTTCTCGACCGTGAAGCTCAGGCAGCCATCTATGTCGGTTTGGAAATCTGCGGCTGTGTGCGATTCTGTTGCTATAGTGGCTCCCATGCGCTACTGTCTCTTGCCTTCCAGCAGAAAGACAATATCGTAGCTCAGGTCCGACACGGCGGCCACCGGCAGCTCTGTGCGGATGGTGAGCTTCGCGCCGTTGGTCGGCAGCGGCAGTGGCTTGTAGCGGTCCTTGGGGGCCACCTCTGTGCCGATGATCCAGTCGTTTTTGTGTGTCTGCTCCTGGTAGGTTCTCGCGGAATCCTTCAGGCCTACCTTGTAGGAGGGGATGCCGCCTGTGCTGTTTTCGTACACGGCGACGCCCTTGCAGCTCTCAAAGTCCTGGTCCAGCGTGATGGCTTCCTCGCGTATGCCTGCAGGCGTACCGGCCGGGATGAGGACGGTGTGCGTTTGTGATCTATTGGCCATTGTTTTAAAAGAAGAGGGTGAATGAAATTTTGAGGAAACCACTCCTGCGCTTCGTGGCAGGAGTGGTTTTTACCAGAGGATCTGCTGGCTGCTACTATGCCTTGCGGGCAGTGGCGGCACCATGCAGGTGCAGCTCAATGAAGTGGTTGGCAGCATTGCCGATGCTTGCGCCTTTCGGGAATCTCAGGGAGATTTTGATAGGCGTCTTGGAGCGGAGCACGCGGATAACACCCGATTCGTAAGAATCAACGTTACCGGCGGTTCTCTCGCTCTCTGCACCTACCAGCAGGTTGCGCACAGGCACAGACAGAATGTCTTTTCCTTGCTGCGTGATAACCAAATCAGCGTTTGCCAGCACCGCCGGAACGTCGCTGTACACGTTGGAATACTTCACCAGCGTCGGATCAGTTTCGCCGCCCACGGTGGCAGACGTGGCATAGCCGAAGCGGATTTTCTCCAAGGCCAGGTTCACGCCTTCCTCCAGCGTCATGCCGTTGAACGTGGACTCACCGTCAATCTGGCGGGTATTGGTATCCAGCAGTTCTACAATGCCACCTTTGTTGGTGATGTTCAAACGGAGGTACTGGTGTCCGTTGTTCAACTGCAATCCGCTGCGCTCGATGGCGGCGTTGTCGTTGATGTCAATTTTAAGAGCTGCAAGAACAGCCACTTGGCCTACTAAGTAAAGGGTGTTTCTCATCTGATTAAGAGATTGGCTAAAAGTTGGGATTTGATTAATGGTTAGTCGGCTCTACCAGCCACGGGGGTTTGAAAGTTGGTTTTTTGAATGCCAGCTAAATGCCGGAGGCTATCCGGCCATCAGCATTTGCATGGTGTTCTGCGAGGGATCGCCGCTGTAGGCGGTTGAATCCTGGTAAGCGCCACCGGCAAGCATCAGCGATGTTGCGGGCTCCACGTAAGGCCGGTACACCTGCAGGGAATCCACGCCTGAAAGCTGCGGGACGTTTTTGGCAAGCACCGCTTTCCAGCCAGTAGTGGCCAGTTCTCCGCTCTCGTCTCTTGACACCTCGTTGATGCCCGTGATCGCTCCGGCCACGGCCATGCCGGTCAGCATGTTGGCCATGATTCCTGGCTTCACGTCCACGAGCGCTGGCAGCCCGAGCGCAACCAGCGCCACGATGGCCGGGCTGTACTTGGCTACTTGCTCGGGTGCTTTTTCGCGGAGAAGCTTCACCGCCTGAGTGCCCGCAATGGTGCCACCCACCACGCCAAAGGCGTCAATAGCACCACTCTTTGCTTTGTTTTGATTGAATTTCATTTTGAAATGAATAAAGGGTTGAAAAAAATTAAGGGTTAGAAATTAGATTGACATGCTCACCGACTGCTTGCGCTTGCGCTTGGAGCCCACTCCTGAAAGACCGCCTGCGGCTGGTTTCTCTTTGCCTCGCAGTGAGTAGGCGACGCCTCCGGCCACAAGCAGCATCCACCACGGGAACCCGGCCTTTTTAGGCGCTGGCGCTGGAGCCACCGCTGGCGCCGGTTGGGCGGCTGTCATGGCCTGCGGCGTGGAGACGGAGGGCATGGTGCTCGGCGTGGCCTGGCAAGGGTTACATGCTGTGTTTACAGCCATTGGGTTTGTTATTTGAGGTGTGACAAAAGGAAGCGCCACCGGCGCGTACTGCTCCATCAGCTTTCTCAGCTCTTCCTCCGCATCCTGTGGAGTAGGGGCCGGAGCGGGCTTTAGCGCCTCCACAAGTCTGGTGGCGAAGCCCGTTCCGGTTGATACTCCGACGTGCTTGACAGACGTGATTTTGGGGGTGCCGCTGCCAACCATGTCTCTGGTGAAACTGTCATCTATTGGCGCTACTCTCCCAAAGACAACCATTGGATTATTCATTTTTTCATGCTGAATGAGGGTTTTACAGTGTGTGTATGCTATGTTGTGAAGCCTGGTTTTTTACTTCTGCGAGGACATCAGCACAAGGCCCGCCGCCATCAGCCCGCCGACGATGAGCATGGTGTTATCCTTCTTCGGCGTCGGGCCGGGAGGTGTGCCGGTGGGCTCGTACCGCCCCTGGTCTGCCAGGTATTCCTCTTCCGAGTTCGGCAGGATGAAGTCTTTGGGTATGGTGTTGGATGCGTCGTAGTTGGTGTCGGCCGGTCGGTCCAGCGCGCTTTTGACAAACTGGAAGAGCTTGGAGAAGTCGATGCCCTTGAGCCAGGTGAGGATGGTGGCTATCAGGCCGGAGGCCGCCGCCGTGCCGGTCGCGGCGCTCACCGGCTCACCCAGGCCGCTCACGCCACCGCGCTTCTTCACGCCGTGCTCCCATCCCTGCAGTATGTTCTTTTTGAGCGAATCCTCGTCGCCGCGCAGGCCCTTCCACATCTTCTGCACGTCGGCCAGCTTGCCTTTCAGCTTGCGGTACTCTGACACGTCCAGGCCCTTGGAAACGGCCTCAGCCTCTGTCCAATAGCCATATCCGAGCCTTTCGGCCATCCGGAACAGGTTGAGCTTGAAGGCCAGCAGCAGGCCGTTGCGCATCAGCACAGACACAGGGTTGAGCTGTATCATCTTGTCGAGGGCATACTGTCCGGCGTCTTTCACGGCCTCAACTGCTTTCTTGGCCTTGTCTCCGGTCCACTCAGCGGCGTTTTTTACGCCGGTGGCCACGGCTTTCGCGCCGTCGCTCACCTTGTCGCCCACCCATCCAGCGGCCTGCTTGATGCCTTTGCCTATGTTGTCGAACATAGACTTGGGCCAGCCGGAGAGAGCGCCCAATCTGGAAATGGCGATATCGTCGCTGTAGCCTGCGAAAAGGTCCAGCAGCCTGGTGCGCTCCGGCGCATTGTCCCAAACGGCCAGCAGTTGCTCTACCTGGCTGCGGAACCTGCGCCCCGCTGCAGCCGGAAGCATGTTCGGGCTGCTTTTCAGCAGGACGAGCGTGTTGGTCAGATGCAGCTTCATGCGGTCCAGCATGTCGGCGTAGAGGCCTTCGGCGGTACCTGCCGCGCCCAGGCCTGAAATAGAGCCCCCTGTGCCGAAGCCCACCGCCTCGGCCCCAAAGCCTGGTATGTCTATCTTTCGTGCGGTCGGCAAGCCGTCCAGGTATTGTAGTGCGCTCATGAGCGTGTCGTGATTTTTGGTGAATGGTACTTCGTAGTCGAATCGGTCTACCACGCAATCAATCGCGTAATAGCTCATTCTGGTGGACGGGGTCCTGCCTGACGTTGTCGGCACCACCACGTAGATGTGCTGCCAGTCGCCCTGGTAACTTGTCATCCGGAGGTAGTGCTCTATGCGCAGGTTGCTCAGGATGGATGAGATGAAGATGCTGTAGCAGTCGCAGTCCACGCCCTCTGCCCTGTCTGCCCAGGTGCGCAGCGGCCTGCGAAGCTGCTCCACGCCCTCTTTGTCGAGGGTGTACTGCACATGCGAGTACACAAAATCGAATATGTTCTTGCACGTCTGCTGCAGCGTCTCGGCCTCCAGCCTCTTGGCTATCTGCCTGGTGTCCGGAAGCGTCTTTTTAACAATCTTGGCCATGGCCGCAACCGTGTCGAAAACACTGCTCCTGTTGAGCAGCACCTTGTCCGAGCGCTTTAGCCTGCTTAGGTCGAAATAGCGCTCATACTCCCTTCCGGAGCCGATGGCGCGTTTATGGGAGGCCTGCATTACACGAGGGTCAGCAGACCGTTTTTCCCGACAAGCTTTCTTATGTAGGCGGCCGGTTCGCTCGGAAGCCGGTCCACGAGCTGTGCTGCGGTCCCCACCATTTCGCGGCCCTTCTTCATGGAGAAGTAGCCCATGTTGTAGCGCACCACCACCTTGTCCACACGGTACAGGCCGCTCGGCTCCAGGCTCTCGTCCAGGAGGATGCCCAGGAAGAGAGCGCCGCACAGAATGTTGAACTCCGCATGGAACAGGTCGCTCTTAGACACAAAGCGGTTCTTGGTGATGCCCAGCTTGTTGGCGACCGGACTGCCCAGGTCGCGCATTTTCAGGATTCCCTCGTCAAGCCTGCGGCCCAGGGTTTCGCGCAGCCAGTCCTTTTCGTAGTCGCTCAGTCGCTTTTTGATGTTCTCCAGCGCGATAACCATGGTCGCCGTGTCAGGCAGGAGCTGCATCAGGCCTACGGCACCCGCTCCGGACACTGCCTGCGGGTTGCCACCGCTCTCGATGTACATGATGGTCTTTAGCAGGTCGTAGGGCACCCTGGTCACTCCCTGCACCGCGAACATGGTCTTGCCGTACTTGCTGTCTATCTCGTCAAGCTGCCTCTGAATGGTCGGCAGCATGTGGCTCTGGTAGTGCGCCTGCTCCACCATCGGGATTGGCACGGTCGATATTTTAAGCTTTTTGGGCTCTGTGTCTCCCAAACCGGCCATGTTGCTGTACCTGGTGTAGCCAGTGTTGTGCAGCGCATAGGCAGAAGTGAACTCAATCACCCTGTTTTCCTTGGCCGATGGCGTCAGCGGATCTGCTTGCCGCGAGAAAAGCAGCAGCAGCAGCCCTGCAGCGCCGCCCATCACCAGCAGCTCCGCTAATTCGCTGTTGCTGGCAGAGTGGTTTGGTGTGGTTTTGCCCAACCACTTGGAGTGGTTGGGTGTTGTTTTGCCTAAACCACTCGGAGTGGTTGAAGTGGTTTGGTGTGGTCTTGGAGTGGTTCTAAGTGCGTTTCCCATGTCCCGCGCTAATTTTCTCCTAAAAACCGGCCACCGTTGAAAGGGAAAACAGGCGATTCCACCGGTGGCACCCGAAATCCGAGGAATGTAGGCGTCACTTTGAACTTAAAGCTGCCATTTCCGCCGTTGGTAAGCAGGCTAAACAGCTCCTTTCCCACGTTTACTATGCTGGTTCGCATCGGAACCACTATCTGATTAGACGAAAAAGGCTTTATCACCAGGTTTGCAAGCGTCGGCGCAGAACTCGCAAATTCTCCCCAGGCGTTGCCGGACAGGCTGTAGGCAGACACCTGCAGCGATTCCACCGGAAGCGACTTGGGTGAATTGTTGTCAATGTTCACCACCACGTCCATGGTGATCATCCCCCCGCTAACCTTTAGTTTAGAAGGGTGTGTGACAAACACCTTCAGACCTTCCACGGCGTTTTTGTAGCCGTTGAGCTGGTTCATGGCCATCACCAGAAGTGCGGCGCCTCCTAAAAAATATAAAGGGTTCATTAATTGGGAAGTTTCCCCTCTTTCCACCTCCGGAAGAGAGTTTTGAGACAAAACTCTACTGCGTACTTGGCAATGATTGATGCAACACCACCCAGGGCTCCGTAATATGCTACCTCCAGCGAACCAGGTATCGTGATTATAGCCATCGCGGGTTTCGGTATTTGGCTCAGGGAGAAAGTGGTTCCGATGGAGAAGATTGCTGCGTTCTGCAGCAGGCCCATACCAGGGAGTCCCGAGGGCATTGCATCATTAATCATTAGTAGTATGTCCGAATCATCGTCTTACTTGCCGTTTTGTTCTTAGTAGATGATTCAAAAGTAGCAGGTGGTGAAAGATGCCTTTCCAGCTCGGGAAGCTATCGAAGATTAAGGCTGGTTGAAGTGAGAAATGGTGATTTGAGGCTTTTTTGAGTGCTTTTTGGAAGCTTAAAGCATTATCAGTCAGCAAACTTATATGAGAGGAGATAAGGGGAATTTAGAGGTTGCTTCTGAAGAGATAAAGGTTGAAAAGCCTTTGATGGCTAGTAAACCTACACTTGTTGATGTCATTATTAGCATATAAATGCTTTTGCAATCAGGTAATAATGTCATCAGTGGTTGATTACAAGTGATGTTTTGCAGAGCAATTATCTTTCTCTATTAACTTTTGTAGGATGACAAGGATACTTTGAAATGAAAGAAGAGACAAGCTCCAGATTATTTACTATATTTATGAAGTATTATATTTTATGGAAGATCTTGTAAAGAATAATAACAATGACAGAAGAAATAAATCAGCAATTTCCAAAGGCTTATATAAACATAGACAAAGCGACAAAAATGTCTGGTTTTACAATGGCTTCAGATGTTCTGACTTGCTCTTTACTTCGGACACTTGCAGGTTCCAAGCCCTCGGGTAAATTTCTTGAACTTGGAACAGGAACAGGGCTTTCAACAGCATGGATTCTTGATGGGATGGATAATAATTCCACATTGATTTCAATAGACAGTGAACCTAAATTCTTGGAGATTGCTCGAAGATTTCTTGGTAATGATGAACGACTGCATCCGATTGAGACAGATGGTGGCGAATGGGTTGAGAATAACAAGCATCAAAAGTTCGACTATGTTTTTGCCGACACATGGCATGGGAAATATCTCCTTTTAGATGAAATATTGTCCATGTTGAATAAAGGTGGTCTATATATTATTGACGATATGTTGCCGCAGCCCAATTGGCCAGAGGGACATCATGAAAAAGCAATTAGGCTTGTAGCGGATTTAGAGTCCAGAGAAGACCTACTTTTGACAAAGCAGGTTTGGGCTACAGGAATAATCGTTGCCGTAAAAAAATAACCATCTTATCAATACCTATCAAACACTATATAATCTATCTTAAAATCAAAAGTTATGACCGATCAACACCCGAACCTTCTTTTAATTCATTCCTTCTTTAAAGCTTATGCAAACAATGACTTGGAAGAAATTAGAAAAATTTTAATGCCAGATATTGAGTGGGTAATTCCAGGTCGTCACCGCTTAAGTGGAACTAAAATCGGAGTCGAAGAAGTATTAGGTTACTTTAAACAAATTAATTCATATTCATTTAAAGCACAACCCATTGTAATGGGAGTAAACGATGATTATGTCATTGATTGTCACCTTAATTGGAGTAATTTAGAAGGAGGTGAAAATATTAAGGCTATGTCGTGCTTACTCTGGAAGTTTAAAGATGGGAAAATCAGCAAGGTTTATAATTTCCCTGAAGACCAGCACATGATAGACGATTTTTTTGATAAAGTATAAAAGTATCTTAAACAAAGCCAAGCACATAGTATACTAAAGATTTCATACTGTCTCCTTTTAGCCCTATCTTCAGTGGGTTATATTAACCATTACTACACTACGGGCTTCGGCTGCACGAGTGACGTTTTACGCAAAAACAAATAGAGTTTGAAAAAAGTAGTCTTTGCGATTCTTGTTCTCGCAGCCTTCCACTCATTCGGGCAAGGCCATAAAATAAATTTAAAGTTGAAGAGCCAGTTGGATAGTATTGGTGTTCTTGACCAGAAGTACAGAAACCTCCTGTTTGAATATCCTGAACAAAGCCAGAAAGATTCAATTGCCAAAACTTTTGGTGTTCCAACCTCTGAACTATGGGACTATATTCAGAGCAACATGATGAAGACCGATTCTTCTAATCTTGTCTTTATTGAAGAAGTGTTCAGCAAATATGGATATCCTGGTAAAACCCTTGTCGGAGCGAAAACAAACGAAGTTGCTTGGAATGTAATACAGCACTCTGAAAAGATTCCGCAATACATAGATATCATCAAGAAGGCAGGTATAGAAAAGGAGCTTCCTTATACATTGGTTGCTATGATGGAAGACCGCTATTTGATGAACCAGAAAAAAGAACAGATTTATGGGACTCAAGCTTGTGGCGGATGCTTAAGTAGTGGAGATAACTATCCTGTGATATGGCCCATAAAAGACCCAAAGAATGTAAATAAGCGGAGAAAAGAAGCTGGCTTTGAGCAAACTGTAGAAGAGAACGCAAAGCGAATGAGTATTGAATATAGAGTAGTTACATTGTCTGAGGTGAAATAACTTCTACACTCAACGTACTGGGCTTTACGGCAGCTTCGCCGCCGCAAAGCCCAGTACGTTGGCCGTGATTGACAACATAAACTAATACCCTATGAAAACCTTAAACCTAACCCTGCTTCTCATCTTCACCCTTCTGTTATTCACATCCTGCAAGAAAGACAAAGTAGAGCCATCCCTGCCAGCGGCAACTATGGAAGGGAAGAACACTTTCGGGGCTATGGTGAACGGGGAGGTGTGGGTGCCGAAGGGAAGACCAAGCACGTTCCAAACAAACTTGGGTGTTGTATATGATCCGAACTACTCAGGTGGTTCCTTTGATATAAGGGCCTACAGCAAGATAAGTGATGACCATGTATTTTATGAGTACTTCTACATCTATATGACACAAGTTGACCATGTGGGAGTTTACGACCTTGGAAATCCAGACATCGGCACAGTAACCTTTAGTTCGGAGAACTGTGAATATCAGAGGGAAGACAATGTTCAGGGTACGCTGGAAATCGCGAAGCTGGACATGCAGAATGGTGTCATCGCTGGCAAATTTGAGTTTACCCTTGCCAAGCCAGGCTGCGATACCATCCGTGTCACCGAAGGAAGGTTTGATAAGAAGCTTTTCTAAAAGATTAAGGAAAAAAAGAATAACCATCTGCTAACACGGCACAGGCTATATGTTCGGCTGACGCCTACACAAAGCCTGTACCAGCACGTTAGGCAACGGGTACTAAATTGCCTGAGAACGTTTAAATTAAAATTAGATATAGTAGAAAAAACATTTGTAAAATGAAAATTAAGTAATTAATACTAAGTATGGAAAAGCAAAATAATTTTCATTGGTTGAAGTATATTATTATTTTTCTTATTTCTCCTTATTTATTATCCTGTGAAAAAGCAGAATTGAATGAAGAACCTAAATATTTTATGACATGCAAACTTAATGATATGGATTGGAAAGCAGACGAAGGTTATGGTGTTGCACAGTTAGATTATGATTATGATGCGGGAGCCCATTTTTTATGGATTTGGTCACAAGTAGAAAAACCACTACCAAATGGTAGTCGATATCAAATTTCTTTAAGCGTCAATCAGCCTGTATCAACGGGTAAATTTTATTTTGATAATTCAGGAATAGTAATGGCCGCTAATGATGGTTTTTATGGCAATGTACACGGTTGGAAAAAAAATGGAAATGATGATTATTTTAGTGGTCCTAGCATAAATGGATTTATTAACATAACAAGCCTGACAAAAGATAATATTGGTGGAGTGTTCGAATTTACAGCGGTTACGCATAAAACAAGTAGTCATGCTGGGAATGATACAATTCATATAGAAGAAGGGAAATTTCTTATCCCTATTAATGGAGTGTCAGGAAAGAAATGGGATGGTCCAAAATAACTTAGGCTAATCGAGTGGATGGCTGACAGTGCACCCCTCACACCACCGAACGTACGGGTCGCTTATTCGGCGGTTCGTTAAGGATAGCGCAGCCGCTCTTTACACCAGCTGTGCCCTTGCCCTAGTTTGGGATAAGGCTAGCAAACTCCTGCGTTTGAACCTCCTTATCGGATTTCGGGCCACTTAACGTTTGGTCCTTCATCACCCTGTGAGACCTCCGCAGCGCTTACGGCTCGTTTCCAGGTAACTACTATAACCGCTGCTGATTTCTTGTCACATTGAAACCGAATCTATTCCAAGACCTCCCCAGGTAAGACGCATATCCTTCCACCTAATCCTGCTGCAACTACACAGAGCCGTTTGTTGGCCAGGGGCTTTGCAAAGATGTGCTTGCTCACCCACGACGAACCTGCTTGCGGCTTGCTAATCGGCTTCACCAACTTGCCGATAAGGGACTTGCGCCCTCTGGATAATCTGAGTATACTTCTTTCAAAATATACCCGCGCCATACTGGGCGCACACAAGGTGCATAAGCAATGCTACGACCATCGGCTTTGCACGTCTCATGCACGAGGCCATTCTGCTTCATGCAATATCTGGAATAAAACTACAGAAGTAATATTTACCTTTGAATAGATAACAAGTGTAATAAATCATTATTTTTACCTTTGTTGTTAATATAGGTGTAACTGCTACCCTCGTTATCTATGGTGCCATTTCACAGAGAAATACCCTACAATGATTTACCCTTACTTCCTCCGAAAATAGATCTGGAGACAAAGGATGTCATGCGAAAGACAATCAAAGCAAGCAGGGCTTTGGCGCAGCTGAACGGAGCTATCATCAACCTGCCCAACCCAAGCCTTTTCCTGGACACAATCCATTTGCAGGAAGCTAAGGCAAGTTCTGAAATAGAGAACATTATCACCACGAACGATGACCTCTATAAGTCAGTCGTTGCTGATAAAAGGCATGAATCCACGGCGGCAAAAGAGGTTATAAGCTATAAAGAGGCTTTGTGGCTCGGCCTGGAAAAGCTCAAGGAGCGGCCTTTCATTACCACAAACCTTTGCGTGGAAATCATGCAATGCATAAAGCAAAACACGTCGGGCATCAGAGCTACCCCAGGTACAACCTTAACCAACGCGAAGGGCGAGGTGATCTATACCCCACCGGCAGGAGAAACAGTAATACGCGAGAAGCTGGCAAACCTGGAGCGCTTCATTAACGAGGAGAGTGGCTTGGACCCGCTCATCAAAATGGCCGTGATGCACTACCAGTTCGAGGCTATCCACCCATTTATAGACGGCAACGGACGTACCGGAAGAATCCTGCTTCTGCTCTACCTGAAAATGGAGAAGCTGTTGGATGTGCCTGCGCTGTACTTAAGTGAATACATCATCCAGAACAAGGCGTCTTATTACCAGAAGCTAAGGGCCGTCACAGAATCCGGGCACTGGGAGGGCTGGATACTGTACATGCTGGACATGATCGAAAAAACAGCCACCAGCGGACTTAAAAAACTGGAGGAGATCATGGCCGTGATGGAGGCCACCTCGGAAGAAATAAGAGAGAAACTCCCAAAAGTGTATTCGAAGGAGCTCATAGAGATATTGTTCAGGCTGCCGTATACAAAGCGCCAGTTTCTGATAGACGCGAACATGGGAACACCAAAAACAGTAGGGAATTACCTGATAGCGCTTGAGAACGAAGGCTTCTTAAAAGCAACTAAGGTCGGAAAAGAAAAACTTTACCTAAACCAACGGCTAATGGAAGTACTGGAGAATAAAGAAAAAGCTCGAAAGCACAACGGTTAAGCTATAGCGTATAAACGCACTATAGCTTAACCGTTGATTCTCATCACATTATCTGTAATAGCCATAAGAATTTTCTACCTCAAGTCTACTGGTAGCTGATATCCTTGAAAGGGCCCAAAATGCTTTACGATTACCCTGACCTGCCTAGGATTGAATACTTTCCCCCTGTACTTCCCGAATTCCTGAAGAAAATCCTCATCCTGAAACCAAGAATTCAAGGCTTTTACATTGATACCATAGAGATCAGCGAGCCTTGATTTATTATAAGTAGGTATCCGCGTAATTGCCATTAATGTTTGCCGAGAACAGGATTGTTATATGAGGGGTAAATATAACAAAATAGGTTTAATGGTTATATATATAAAACAATATGTTTTTTTTAAAGCTTGCAATAGTCTCTTGAGTAAGTAACTATGCTGTACACCCTTATATGAAATAAAACAATAGTGCCTATCATGAGCGGTGAAAAATTATGTAGCCATCGCTTTTTTTACTTTTTGCACTGTTGCGGTGCCTACACCACAAATAGCAGCTACATCCCGAATACTTTTACCAGCCTTCAGTTGTTTGACAACAGATGTGTGATCTTGCAGAAACTGCTCATTTGTCTTAACTGTTCCTTTCTTCCTTCCCAAGGTTTTGCCCTTTCTCCGGGCTTCATCCAGTCCGGAATGTATGCGTTCTATCATTGTCTCACGCTCCCACTCGGCAAACTCCAGCATAATTGTGAAGAACAGTTTAGCTATAGGATCCTGCTTACCTTCTGAAGAAAGACTTTCGATGTTGCGGTTCAACAGGTAGACTGATACTCCCAGGCTCTTTAGCCGTTCCAGCACTTTCAGGCCCTCTAGGGTATTGCGGCCTAACCTGGAGATTTCCGTTACCAGAACCTTGTGTATGGCTCCTGATTCAGCAAGCTCCAACAGCCGTTGTATAGCTTTCCGATGCTCGTTTTTCTTAGCGCCGCTTACTTTTTCAGATATGGTCTCAACTACTATGTAGCCTTGCTGCTCACTGTACGCTTGCAGATCCGCTACCTGCCTTGCTATGTCCTGGCCACCTTTCGACACTCTTACAAAAACAGCTACTGATGTTTCTTTGGTCATTCTTACTTTTGTGCTTATTTAATCATTTGGTTTCCGTGATACACTTTTATAGAGAAGCACCAGGCGAAGAAGCAGCCAAAACAGGCTTTTTGGCCTGTAAGTTTCAGAGGGGATTATTCTGATACACTTTCTGCCTTTTACAAGACCTTCCTACAAAAGCTAAGAAGGGTACCACCGAAATATGGTGCAGGGCCAGCAGTACTCCTGTAAAGGCAAATGCAACACCCCATACCCTCCGACACTCATTTGCCACGCATCTGCTGGGGCACTGTTCAAGCAGGACCACCGAGATTTACACCCTTATTACCTCCTACAAACTCGTCAAAATTTCCAGTCCGTTTGATAAACTGTAGGATTATATTATATTACCATAGCTATATGCATCGCAAAAATGAAGGTGTTTGTAGTTTGATTATGAAGAAAGCAGGCTAAACGGTAGGTCAATTTAACCCCACAAATAGTGCAGATAGCCATTTGTTCACGCATATCTGCTAGTTAGGTGAAATTAGTAAAATAGTTTTATGAAAAAGCTTCTGGTGACGCTGGTCTTCTGCCTCTCCTTTGTAGTTCTTCAGGCACAGTGCCCGGAAGGATTGATCACAAGTGAGAAAAATCTGATAAAGAACGGAGATTTTGAAGAATCTGAAGCGAATTTCAAAACGGATTATATACAACACACCGTAGGAGAAGCAGGCAGATTCGCGATTCTCAGCAACCCAAAGTCACTTTATTTACATTTTGTCGGCAAAAGCGATGGAAAATTCATGGCGGTGGACGGTTCTACGGGTGCCAATAAAATAGTCTGGCAGCAGGAAATTGAGGTAAAAGAAAACACAGTTTATTTCTTCTCAACTTGGGTATCCAATCTGCTTAAGTTGAATCCTGCCGTGTTACAGTTTTCCATCAACGGCAAACTCATAGGCAAACCTTTCCATACCCCAGCTGAGCAAGGGGTGTGGAAGCAATTTTTTGTTAACTGGGATTCAGGGGATAACAAGAAGGCTACCATTACTATCGTCAGCCAAAACCTTGATTCGAATGGGAACGACTTTGGCCTGGACCGCATTAAATTCTATGAATGTGTAGCGTCCTCTCTGGAGGCACAGCTAACGGAGATGGAGCAGGGCAAGGTAATAGAACTGAGAAATGTGTTGTTTGAAACTGCGAGCTCAAAAATAGCCAAATCATCTTTCTCAGAGCTCAACCTGTTAACAAAGTACCTGCAGGACAACCCTTCTGTAGAAATAGAAATAGCAGGGCACACCGATAGCGTCGGCGACGAAAGCTACAATCTGAGGCTATCTCAGGACAGGGCTGATGCTATTGGAAAATACCTGATTGATAAAGGAACGGAAGCAAAGAGATTAACCATGAAGGGCTATGGTAAAGAAGTGCCTGTTGCTTCCAATGAAACCATGGAGGGGCGCCAAAAGAACAGAAGGGTTGAGTTTAGAATCACAAAATTATAAATCGCCTAACCCAGCACACAAACCATGTTCAACGATGCCTCTACGTTTCATGTACAAGCCCTTTGAGCAAAAAACAAAGCAAGGATTAATGAAGCAGGTTCTTCTATTCTTACTCTTTTCACTACTTGCGTCTTTTCAGGTTGCAGCTCAGTCAAAGAAACCAGAGGATTTCGGCTTTAGGCACTTGCAAACACACTATCAACAGGATACGGTAGACATTATAGTGCTGTCGAAGGAAGGTGAGGATGAAAAGGAAAAGCCGCTGTTTCTCTTCATTCAAGGTTCGCTGCCGAAACCGCTAATCCTGCTCAAAGAGAATGGGAAGCCTTACATGGTGTTCCCATTCGACGCTGACATACTTCTGGATGGTTATCATCTTGCCATTATCAGCAAGCCGTACGTGCCGCTAATCGGCAAGGCGAGCGAACTGCGGAGGGACATGGCTTATGTAGACCCTAAAACAGGAAGCTTTCCAGAGAAGTACATCAAGCGGGACAACTTGGACTACTACGCCAACAGAAACAATGCGGCTATCAAGTACCTGAAGAAGCAGGATTGGATAAGCGACAGTGAAGTAGTCGTTGCTGGTCACTCTGAAGGGGCTGCCATTGCTGCCAGGCTTGCAGAGGTGTCTAGGGACGTAACCCATCTCATTTTCTCCAGCACCAACCCTTTCGGCAGAATGATGACCATTATTTCTCAGATAAGGCAGCATGACGACTCCGTGGGTACGTCAGCAGAGAAGCAGTTCCAGTTTTGGGAGGAACTAGTCAACGATCCAGAGAACAACGATGCTCAGGGGGAGACTTCTTTCAAATCCATTTACAGCTTCTCTAAGCCACCGCTGCATTCGTTGCGTAGGCTGAAAATACCAGTCTTGGTTGCCTATGGCACTGAAGACATCGCGGCCCCTTTCTTCGATTACATGCGCCTAGAGTCGGTTAGTGAAAACAGGAAGAATATCACCTTCATGCCTTATGTAGGCAGGGAGCATAACTTCTTTGGCATTGACAGGAACGGCAAAGTGAATTATGATGATTTTGGGTGGGACAAGGTGGCACAGGACTGGAAAGCATGGCTTGAAAAGAATTAGTCTTTACTCAGCAATAACTTATAAAGTAGCTAGGAAATTGCACCCTCTGGATAATCTAAGTATATTCCTTCCGGAATATTACTTATGTCATGCTGAAACAAGCGCCATCATTTCAGCAAAAACAAAAGTGGTCTTTTTGCCATCACTACAAATGTCTAATTGATATATAAAAGTAACTTTGAAGAAAGTCTGAATGAGCACAGAAAATAATATAGAGGAGAATCTGATCAAACATCTGACGGAGCTAAAATACAGCTATCGTTCTGATATTATCGATAGAAAAACGCTTGAGCAGAACTTCAAAGTTAAATTTGAGGCGCTGAACCGTGTTCACTTATCTGATAATGAGTTTTTACGCTTACGAGAAGAGATCATCAATCCTGATGTTTTTGCGGCTTCTAAACTACTGCGTGAAAGACAATACTTCCAGCGTGAGGACGGTACCCCCCTGCATTATACCTTAGTTAACATCAAAGACTGGTGTAAGAACGACTTTGAAGTTATCAGCCAACTGCGCATCAATACAGAGAACAGCCACCAGCGGTATGATGTGATTTTGCTGATAAACGGATTGCCTGTGGTGCAAATCGAATTGAAGAAGCTGGACATTTCGCCACGGAAAGCAATGCAGCAAATCGTGGATTATAAGACGGAGCCAGGCAATGGCTATGGTAATTCGCTGCTTTGCTTCATGCAGTTGTTCATTGTGAGCAACAAGTCCAATACCTATTACTTCGCCAACAATAAGCTTCAGCATTTCGCTTTTAACGCGGACGAGCAGTTTCTGCCCATATACCAGTTGGCGGATGAAAACAACAAGAAAATAACCCACCTGGAGGTGTTCGCTGAGAAATTCCTGACCAAGTGTACGCTGGCGGAAATGATCAGCAAGTATATGGTGCTGGTGGAGAGCGAGCAGAAAATGCTCGTGATGCGCCCGTACCAGATTTATGCGGTGAAAGCCATTGTGGACTGCATTCACCAGAACAGAGGCAACGGTTATATATGGCACACTACTGGAAGCGGTAAAACCCTGACCTCTTTCAAGGCCTCTACTTTACTAAAGGATAACCCTGACGTTGAAAAATGTTTGTTTGTGGTGGATCGCAAGGACCTGGACCGCCAGACCCGCGAAGAGTTCAATAAATTTCAGGAGGGCAGTGTAGAAGAGAACACGAACACCGAAACGCTGGTAAGGCGTTTGCTTTCCACCAACTATGCCGACAAAGTAATCGTGACCACCATTCAGAAATTGGGCTTGGCGCTTGATGGCACGAATAAGCGCAATTACAAAGAACGTTTGGAGCCTTTGAGCAAAAAACGGGTTGTTTTCATCTTTGACGAGTGCCACCGCTCACAGTTTGGCGATAACCACAAAGCGATTAAAGAGTTTTTCCCGAATGCGCAACTGTTTGGTTTTACAGGTACGCCCATCTTCGATGATAACGCTACCTATAAAATAAGAGAGGGCGAAGACGGTACTTACAAAACCACGGAGGATATCTTTCAGAAGAGGTTGCACGCCTATACCATAACACACGCCATAGACGACAAAAACGTACTGCGTTTTCATATAGATTATTTTAAAGGCAATGGCGCACAGAATGCCAAGCCAGGTGAGCCGATTGCGCAGCAGGCGGTGGTAGAGGCTATTTTGGAGAAGCACAATGCCGCTACCAATTCCAGAAAGTTCAATGCGGTGCTGGCGACGGCTTCAATCAACAATGCCATTGAATATTATCAGCTGTTCAAAGAACTGCAAAACAAGAAGCAAGCGGAAAATCCTGATTATGTGCCGCTCAACATTGCCTGTGTGTTTTCGCCACCAGCCGAAGGCAACAAAGACATACAGCAGATACAGGAGGATTTAGAGCAAGAGAAAGAAGACAACAAGCAGAACCCCGAGGAAAAGAAAGCGGCGCTTAAAACCATCATGGCGGACTACAACAAACAGTTCGGCACCAACCACAGCATCAACGAGTTTGATTTGTATTACCAGGATGTGCAACGGCGCATCAAAGACCAGAAGTTCAGCAATAAAGACTACCCGCACAAAAACAAGATTGACATTACCATTGTGGTGGATATGCTGCTGACAGGTTTTGATTCTAAATATCTGAACACGTTGTATGTAGACAAAAACTTGAAATATCACGGCTTGATTCAAGCGTTTTCCAGAACCAACCGTGTGCTGAACGACACCAAGCCCTACGGTAATATCCTGGATTTCCGCTCGCAGCAAGATGCCGTGAACCAGGCGATTGCGCTGTTCTCGGGTGAGGACAACGGACGCGCCAAAGAGATTTGGTTGGTTGACCCAGCGCCTGTGGTGATTGAAAAATACAAGGCAGCCGTGGAAGCGCTGGACGGGTTTATGGAGGAGCATCACTTGGTGAACGAGCCACATGAAGTGTATAACCTGAAAGGCAATGCGGCACGCATCGCTTTTGTGCAAAACTTTAAGGAGGTGCAACGGCTCAAAACCCAGCTCGACCAGTACACCGACATAGACGAGGCGCAGCAAGCCCAGATTGATGCTATTTTGCCAAAGGAAACGTTTCAGGAGTTTAAAAGCTCGTACCTCGAAACCGCCAAGCAACTAAAGGAAATACAGCAGAAACAAGGCGACCAGGCACCGCCCGACCTGCAGCAGCTGGACTTTGAGTTTGTGCTGTTTGCCTCTGCCGTAATTGACTACGACTACATTATGGCGCTGGTGGCAGATAACCTGGGCAAAAAACCTGCGAAGCAAAAAATGACCAAAGAACAGTTGATTAACTTGCTGAAATCTGACGCCAACATGATGGAACAGGAGGAGGATTTGACAGAGTTTATCAGCAGACTGGATTGGAGCAAAGGGATAAGTGCCGAGGGCTTGAGCACCCTGTTCGAAGCGTTTAAGAATGATAAACATAACAAAGAACTATCTGCCATTGCCCAAAAATACGGCTTGCAAACCACAGACCTGAAAGCCTTTGTAGACAAGATAATAAGCCGAATGATTTTTGACGGCGAAAAACTTACCGACCTTTTAGCTCCTTTGGACTTGAGTTGGAAAGAACGCCGCCTAAAAGAACTATCATTGATGGAAGACTTAGTGCCACAATTAAAGAAAATAGCCGATGGGCGTGAGATATCAGGATTAGCTGCTTATGAGTAACGAGACAAAGAAAATGATACCCGAATTACGTTTTCCTGAGTTTTTAAATGAGGGGGAATGGAGTTATAAGAATGGAGATAAACTTTTCGAATCTATTTCTAATAAAAATCATAACTCAGATTTGCCAATTCTTGCAATTACTCAAGAGCAAGGAGCAATTCCAAGAGAAATGATTGAATACCATGTTTCAGTTTCAGACAAAAGTGTCGAGAGTTATAAAGTAGTAGAGGTAGGTGATTATATTATTAGCCTTAGGTCATTCCAAGGAGGAATAGAGTATTCAAATTATCTCGGATTGTGTAGTCCTGCTTACATTATTCTGAGAAAGAAAGTAGATTTAGTAAATAACTTTTATCGACACTACTTTAAATCATTACCATTCATTAAAGACTTAAATAGAAATCTAGAAGGAATTAGAGATGGGAAAATGGTTAGCTACAAGCAATTTTCCGAAATCTTAATTCCAAAGCCTAAGGAGTCTGAACAACGTAAAATCGCATCCTGCCTTTCTTCTTTAGATGAAGTGATTGCAGCGCACAGCCAAAAGTTAGAATCCTTAAAAGACCATAAAAGAGGCTTGATGCAAATCCTTTTCCCTCAGGAAGGAGAGGTTATGCCAAAATATCGTTTCCCTGAGTTTAAGAAGGATGAGGAGTGGGTAGAAATGCCTCTGAGAGATGTATTTTCAATATTTCAGGGGTATGCATTTTCTAGTAATGATAATGTACCTAATGGAACTAGATGGTTGAAAATTGCAGATGTTGGGATTCAGCAAATGAAAAATGATTCACCATCCTTTCTACCTCAAAGTTACAAAGAACAGTATGAGAAGTTCTTATTGAAAAAAGGGGATTATGTTTTAGCCTTAACACGTCCCATCTTAAACATGGAACTTAAAATTGCTCCAGTTGATGATACCTTTCACAATGCATTATTAAATCAACGAGTTGGTAAAATAGTAACAACCTATGATAGCAGTTTTGTATACTATCAACTACAAACGACTGCTATTATCGGTAATATAAATAAAAATATAGCTGGGAATGAGCCACCTAATTTATCATTCCAACAAATTGAAAATATCATAATACCATTTCCCTCAAATCATCAAGAACAACAAAAAATCGCTGAAACACTCTCTACTTTAGATGCTTTAATCGCGGCGCAGGCTGATAAGATAGAGCACTTGAAATTGCATAAAAAAGGATTGATGCAGGGATTGTTCCCGAAAATTAATGATTAGAACATGAGTAGTGTAACTGAAATAGCGCGAACATTAAAAGATACAAAAGAAAACATAATTCTTATTTATGCCTTCAACGCTACTGGTAAAACTCGACTTTCTGTTGAGTATAAAAACTTAACTAAAAACCCGGACGATAATCTACATGCAGGGGTATATTACAACGCTTTTAGTGAGGACCTATTTGTCTGGGATAACGATACGGAGAATGGTGAGCAGAATATAAAGCTTGATATAAGGTTTAGCAGTCTTAATCGTTTACATGGCTCAATGACGGAGGAGGATATAGACAAAAAGCTATTGCCTTATAAACGTAAGTATGACTTTTTCCTTAATCTTAATAGCGACCCTGAAAAAGGCTTTGACTCTATTGTATTCTATAAGAAAAATGATACTAGTACGCCTATAAAGATATCTAGGGGAGAAGAAAGGATCTTTGTATGGTGTTTCTTTTTAACATTATTTGAAGTCGAAGGTTGGGCTGACAATCATACCGAGCATTTCTTTATTGATGACCCAGTCTCAAGTTTGGATGATCACAATATTTATGTCACCGCCTATACTGTATATGACTTACTATTAAGAGAATTCGAAAACAGGAAAATTATCATTACCTCGCACCATTTTGGTTTCTTAACTATCTTGTCTGATATGTTAGGTAAAGGCTCTAATGCTGATAAATTTCGAAATAGAGACAAATCAAAGAAATACAAAGAGTTTATACTTGAAGGTAATAATGATGAGTTATCATTGATAAAAACAAAGGACGGTGTTTTTCTATACCATTTGAGATTACTGCAAATACTTGATCAAGCTAAGAATACAGAAGTATTTACCTTTCATTTTGCATTGTTAAGACAGGTGTTAGAAAATATAGCATCTTTTTTAGGTGTTGGTCAATTTAGCTATGTTCTGGAGCAAATTGGAATTAGCGATAAGGAAAGAATTGCTTTTATTGTTAATGCACTCTCGCACTTAAATGTTTATTACCAGCAAATTGATAAGCCTGTACCTGATAATTTAGAAGTTTTTAATCAGGTGTTAGATGGCATTATGAAAAAGTATGAGTTTATTATTCCTACCGCTTAAAAAATATGACACTCAAAGATCAACAACAACTGGGCAAAACCCTTTGGGATATAGCAGATAACTTACGTGGAGCAATGAATGCGGATGACTTCCGCGATTACATGCTCTCGTTCCTTTTTCTCCGTTATTTATCGCACAACTACGAAGAGGCAGCCAAGAAAGAATTGGGTTCAGACTATCCCAGTCTGCTCGAAATAGACAAGCGCACCCCATTGTCTGTTTGGTATGCCGCCAACGAAGCCGACGTAGCCGAGTTTGAAAAGCAGATGCGCCGCAAAGTGCATTATGTGATTAAGCCAGAACACTTGTGGAGCAACATCAGTGAGATGGCAAGAACCCAAAACGGTGAGTTGCTGGTCACGCTAGAAGCAGGTTTCCGCTACATCGAAAACGAGTCGTTTGAAAGTGCTTTCCAAGGCTTGTTCTCTGAAATCAACCTGAACTCTGAAAAGCTCGGTAAAACCGCCGCTGACAGAAACAAAAAGCTCTGCACCATCATTCAAAAAATCGCCGAAGGTATAGCAGACTTCTCTACAGACGCCGACACACTGGGCGATGCCTATGAGTATCTGATTGGTCAGTTTGCTGCAGGTTCAGGCAAAAAAGCGGGGGAATTTTATACCCCACAGCAAATCTCCACCATACTTTCCGAGATTGTAACCCTGGATAGTCAGGACCCAAAAACGGGTAAGAAAAACAAGCTGGATAAAGTATTGGATTTTGCATGTGGTTCGGGCTCCTTGTTGCTTAATGTAAGGAAACGGATAAGGGAAAGTGGCGGTAGTATTGGTAAAATCTACGGGCAGGAAAAGAACATCACTACCTACAACCTTGCCCGCATGAACATGCTGTTGCACGGCATGAAAGACACCGAGTTTGAGATATTTCACGGAGATACGTTAGAGAACCAATGGGATTTGCTCAACGAAATGAATCCTTCCAAAAAGATAGAATTTGATGCCATTGTAGCCAATCCGCCTTTTAGTTTGCGCTGGGAGCCTAACGACACCCTGGCAGAAGATTTCCGCTTTAAGGGGCATGGTTTAGCACCCAAATCTGCCGCCGATTTTTCTTTCCTGTTGCACGGTTTTCACTTCCTGGGCAAAGAAGGCACCATGGCCATCATCCTGCCCCACGGCGTTTTGTTCCGGGGGGGCGCAGAAGAGAGAATCCGCACCAAGCTCTTAAAAGATAACCATATTGATACGGTAATCGGTTTGCCGTCCAATCTGTTCTATTCTACTGGGATTCCTGTGTGTATTCTGGTTTTGAAGAAATGCAAAAAGGAAGATGATGTGTTGTTCATCAATGCCAGTGAGCATTATGAAAAAGGCAAGCGTCAGAATACGCTTCGGGTGGGCGAAAACGGCAATCCAAACGACATCAAGAAAATCGTAGAGACCTACCAGTTCCGAAAAGAAGAAGAGCGTTACTCTCGTAAGGTTTCGATTGAGGAAATTGAAAAGAACAGTTACAATTTGAACATTTCGAGATATGTCAGCACCTCCATTGATGAAGAGAAAATTGACCTTCAAAAGGTAAACACTGAATTAGTTGAAATTGAGAAAAGGATAATAAGCAGTATTGAAAAACATAATCAGTTTTTGAAGGAGTTGGGATTACCATCTATTTAAAAATTTAAGTTTATTGGATTTGCAGCGTGTTTTGCAAGCACATTTCCAAAGGCGTAGGCTTAGCTACACATCGCCAGAATACAGATGCTGGCCTTTTTCTCCGGCCCCGTCACTTAATGCTTAACAAGTGGTTCGGAGCAAGTGTGAGCAGAAGCTGCTTCATGAAGTCAGCGATGAAAGACTCCTTGTAGTTTAGGTGCTGCAGCCTCCGCTCCAGCATAATCAAAGTATTGCCCCAGTTAATCTGATTCTTGCCATCGTAGTGATGTATAATTATTAGCAGTTCTTTTACCGCTGCCGTAGGTGTTAAGACCGTTAGCACGTCAAGCGCTTTCAACACCTGAACCGATACGCTATCTAATTCTGAAACTTTTGTGACAGTCCCTGCCTGGCTGAAGTGAAACGGTAGCATGTTCAGTTTTGCAGCTGCAGTAGGTGTTACTTCGAACTTAACAATTGCGAAGTACTGCTTGGGTGATTTCTGTTCTTTCATGAGTGGTGTAAGATTAGATATGGAAATTTATGACCTGGTCATAATTCAGGGCTTTGCAGTTAATCAGGCTGAATGTATGGTAAAGCCCTGGCGGGTACACCCGGATTAGAGCCTGCACAGCTATGACCTCCTGAGCTGATAGCGTGACCTTATATATTCGTTTTTGCGGGTTGCCTACCACGCGTCTTGCCAGCCTTTTGGTAAAGCTTTCGAGGTATGGGAACGCCAACCTGCAGTTTGTTCTCCTGGTCTACAGGTTTATGGAGGAACTCCAACAGCACAGATAGCCGCGCCATAATTTCAAAGCGGTGAAGCATTATCTCCTGGTTGACCAGAAACTGCCTCATTGCCAATAGCCGTCTCTAAACTTAAAGAGTTGCTCCCCGGATTTGTTGTCGTAAATGAGTGCCGTATCAATAAACTGCTTGTTCCCGAGGGCGTACTTCTTTAGCCTTGATATACCCAGGTTCTTGTCTGGAGCCGTGTGTTTCATCCTGTAGTCCCTGGAATGGAAGGTGCGGCTGTTACCATCAGAAAAATAGATAATCATCTTGGTGAGCGCCTTTTGAACAAAGCTTTCGCCCTTGGGGCTTCGCTTATGGGTAGCAGTTTTATTCATAAGTATAGGTTTTGGATAATATTGTTTGCCAACTTTTAGGACTCCTGTACAGGTGCATGCTGCTTGTAAAATTTCTGAAGGGCGTCTTTGCCCAGCTTGCTGATGCGGTTTCTGTGGTATTCAAAAAGCTGCACAGGCGATTTTTCTTGGATGCGCTTGATGGCTTTCCCCTCTTTGTAAAGCCAAAAATCAGATCGGGCGCGACGAAGTGCATCCGATACCCTTCGCTGGTGGCTCCATGTGTCCTGCTGCACCAGCCAATCGTGGGTTTTGCAAAACCCGAATTTGTTTTCGCGGTCGAAGTAGCCGCTACCGCTCACAAACTCCGCATAAGGCATAGGTGGGTACTTATCAGGGCGCTTGCGGTAGTAAGCCTCTGCCAAATCTATGCGCTTCATGCACTCAGCATGGTAGCCCTCCCACTCTTTCTCGTCGAAGTCAATTCTGAAACTGCCGTACACGCCGGTCCAAATCCCATTCTTGGCCAGCTTATCATGTGTCTCATCGAAGTCGTAGCCAGGGTAAAGCATGGTCTTGGCGTATTGCCAGAAGTTTTCGACAAAAGACAGGAATACCGGGTTCTGAGAAGGTTTCGCTGGAGCTGCCGCGCCCCCGGCTCCTGTAGCCTGTTTTTTTGCAGCTAAGGGTCTTTCCAGCCGCTCTTTGGCACGTTTACCGGCTCGTTGCGGCCCTGTGTTGCTAGTATTCGTGTTGCCAGCGTTGCCATTCTGGCCATCGCCGACAGGCACGGCACCCGGTTGCGCAGCAACTCCTTTATCCACAGTAGTAGATTTCTTTTCTAAGTTTCCAGTAGTTTCAAATGATACATTAAGCGGAAAATTTGTACAATCAGGTGTAATGCCTGGGAAGTTCTCATTGAAATTTTGCGCTTTAGGATGCATCTTTTTGCACTGGTTTTGGTCTGCAAAAATTATTTCAGGCGATATCCACAACTCAAAATCATGGAAGGTTCCATGGAACTGGTAGCCACTAATCAGGCCCAGTTTGCGTAGCTTTGAGATGTGGTTTCGCATGGTGCGCTCCGAGAAGCTGCGCATATCAGAAAGTTTAGAACTGTTGGTAAACAGGCTTGGCAAGTCATTCTCGTGCTCTGGCGTAAAGCCTAAGCAAACCGATTGTTCATATGCCTTGATATAATCTAGGATAATACGCGTGCCGGTGTCCTTCACATTGCCCGATATCAGCTTGGTCCTGGTGAAGAAGACTTGCTCTGAGCCGTCGCTGTGTTTGCGCCTTCGCTCTACTAGTGGTTGCGCCGCGTTCATTTTTTCGACAAACAGGTGCCATGCAAGCAGGGCCTGCTTTTGGTTAATCTTTCTTAAAAGCATTTCGTATTATAGAGGTTAGAAGGTTGCGGGGCTGGTGTTGATTGCAGTCGTTACCAGCCCCTGTTGCAGACCCTGTATCGTTAGAGAAAATTTTTCCACGAGTCGCTCTGCAGTTATCCGAGCATTTTCATGTTTTTTAGCTGTTAGAAAAGAGTTAGCTGTTGGCGCTCCAGCAGCTTCTCCAGCTTTCCCCGCTTCTGCTCCAGCGCCTCGCCTATCACGTTCAGTCTGCTCTTGGCCTTTCCGTGCTCCTGGTAATAGTCTGGTGCCTGGTTAAACTTCATTCTATTGAGCCGCTGCTTTAGCGTCTTTTGTTCCTGCTCCAGGCAACGCACTTCACGGCGGACAAGCAGAATACTTTCTTGTCTTTCGCTCATGCTGCTTCCGTTTTATAAACAGGCACATTTGTGACTGAAAGGGCGGTTATACTTGCCTGAAGGTGCTGTCGGTCGTGATCGATGGCAGCCACGGCGTTGTCGTAACAGCGCTGCTCAATCTGCCCTTTCGCCAGTTCTTCCTGCAGTAGATTCAACTCCTGGTTATAGAGCCGCAGCATGCCTTTATAGAGGCGCAGCTTGGATTTATGGTACGAATGGCTTGGCGATAAAAAGGTCGGAGATGCCATGTTATGGAAGTGTGTATTGAGACGGTTAGGCAGCCTTTCTTTTCTTCTTGCGCTCTGGAAGTACAGCGGCACATTCCTTAATCTTGCCGTACTCAATTAGCTTGCTGCGCAGCACGCGGTAATCGCCGGGGGCGAACTCCTCGGCCTGCAGCTTGTACACTTTGCCGAAACGGTCGCGCTTGCCGTATTTTATCCAGTTGCGGATCGTGCTGTCGCCGTGACCAGTAAACTCTATGATCTCGGCTATTTTAAGGTAGCGGTCCATGGCGTTCTCCAACACCGGGCGCAACTCCTCCAGCCTGCCGAATATCTCACTCTTGAAACCTTCTAAATCTGCTGGTGTTAGAATCTCAATTGCATGTCCCATACTTTGAGCGGCATTTAGTGTCAATAAAAATCTCTATCATAAAAAATAACTCTATCTCAGGTATTTACCTGCTAAACGTCTAAACCGGCTTGCTTACCGGGCCTTATGCCCTTAGCTTTCCGCACCAGCTCATAGATACTGGGCTGAACAGGTGGCTGGTGGCTATACAACTCCTGAATTTTGCACTCGAAAATGCTGGCAAAAAACATGATTTCGTCAGCTGTTAGCTTTTCGTTCGACAACCGGTTGTAGAAGGTCTGGACATTGCCCCCAAACTCCTCCTGAAATTGCTTCCGAAGCAGCTTCTTTTGGCTGTCGTTCAGGTCCTCGTAGCGAAGTTTGATGTTAAACTTTGGTCCTGCAGACCTAATTACGATTAAGCCTGGCCTAACACTTTTTTCTTTGCGGTTTAACATATCTTATAGGTTTATATTTATCTTAGACTAAAATACAGCTCAATTATACGATAGTATTTTACTTTTAGCAAATACTATTTGATAATATTTTTAAACCATATTATAAATAACTGATAAACAGTTAAAAGTTCTTATAGATGATAGTTGGAGAAAGGATTAAACGAGCTATTGAGGAGACCGGATTAACTCAGGAACAAGTAGCAGCTCATGCTGAAATGAGCTTGGCTAATCTTTATAAAATCTATAAAAGAGATTCAATAGAGAGTCGATACCTAGTAAAAATTGCCAAAATACTGCATTTGCCTTACAGCTACTTTCTGGATGAAGATCCAGGCTTCACGAGCAGGAATTATCAAAATGGAGTTGGTAATGCTGCTGGTAACCACATCAACCAAAAAATAATGAGTCCGGGAAATGAAGGCACAAATGTGGCAAGTTCAAATACCAATATACAGAATCTTCAGCACCAGTTGGAGCTATGCCAGTCAGAGAAAGCGAGTCTGGAGGAAAAGTTAGTGCTGAAGGATGAGATCATAGAGCTGCTGCGGGGGAGGAAGAAGTCGATATGAGTGAAGTCGTAGCTGCTTATAAAGGACCTATTTAAAGGTATTCATAGACTGGGTATAGATGCTCCTATTAACTTGCCATAAATGGAAATAAACCGCTATATAAGAACAGACCGCATTAAAGATGGATATGGCCCAATCCGTATAGCGGTGCATTACCACAACAAGCGGCTCCAGCTTTCAACAGGCGAAAAAGCTCTCTACCCTGATGGGTGGGATGAGGAAAAACAGCGGGTAAAAAGCCGCCAGCCTTTTGCCTCCGTTATCAACCAGAAACTCGACAACATCGAGAAGACGCTGGTCTATATATACCAGGTGTCGGAAAAGAACCGCAATGCATTAGACAACGCCTCCTACAAAACCCTTTATGAGCAGCTGTTTGCCAGCATTACAGGAAGCGGCGTATCGAGCACTCAGGATGTGTTTACACATGCAATGCTGCAAGAGGCTTATGAGAAATACCTGAAGGCTACTTCACAGCCTGAGACAGTCCCGAAGCCGCCTCAGGGCTTCCTGGAGCTGATGGCACTCTGGATCGAGGAGGAAAAAGAACGTATTGTAGAGGCCAGTGGCCGTAAGATGTCTTCTAATACCATCAAAGGGCTAAACTCCACGCTAAAGCGATTTCAAGCATTTGAGGCGCAACGTGGTCAGCTGATCACCTTCGAAGGCATGAACAAGTATTTCTATTCAGAGTTCAGGGCGTATATGCTGGATGAACTGCAGCAAGGCATCAATAATTTCGGCAAGCACGTTCGCCGCCTGAAGCAGTTCCTCACCTGGACCGAAGATCATGATGAGGAACTGCCTGTAAACCCGAAGTACGTCAGGTTCTCGGCTCCATCTCGCTATACTGGCGTGGATTTCCTGTACCTCGAGGAGCTGCACGCTATCAAGGTCCTCGACTTCAAATCAAAGGAGCTGCGCACAAGGCTGTACTATACCTACTCGAATAAACTAAGTGAAGAGCTGGGCCAGGAGGCCTTTGAAAATTACCTGCACCAGGTAGAGCTGGCTAGGGATCTATTCCTGATGTGCTGCTATACCGCCCTTCGGATATCGGATGCTCAGAGCTTGACCTTCGCTGACATAAAAGGTGAGCTGATCGTTACCGGCAGCCAGAAAACGGGTAATGTCAGCTATATTCCTTTCTTCGACGATAATATCTTTAAGCCGGTAGCCCTGGTAAACAAGTAT
The DNA here is from genome assembly GCF_009931655.1 of Pontibacter russatus. Lineage (NCBI taxonomy): Bacteria > Pseudomonadati > Bacteroidota > Cytophagia > Cytophagales > Hymenobacteraceae > Pontibacter > Pontibacter russatus. Next base: position 2,376,728 of record NZ_CP047984.1, read on the forward strand.
CGCAGCAGCAGCCCGCAGATCTTCCCGAAGTGCCCAAAGATTAATTACCACCTGAAAACCGTGCAGAAGCTGGCCAGCGTAGACCGAATTGTGCTGACTACTAAAATAGGTCGTAAAACATTTGCTACCCTGAAGGTATACCAGGGCGTTCCGCGTTCCATCGTCATGCAGGCCACAGGCCACAAGACGGAGACTTCGTTTAACCGCTATCTGGGCGTGAACGAGCAGGAGCTGGTGAATATATTCAAGCAGAAGTCTGCCCTGGCCTCATAGCTCTATATGTAGCAGATACTTCTTCATCTGCACTGATCAATTCATACATTTACTGCCTTAAACAGGATAATAGATAATGTCAGGCCTGCCTATTAACATAAACGACTTAGTTAACGCTACTACTGTTGAGAGTGAACGAATCGAGTATAAGGAGTCGTGGAACCCGGAGGATATCATGCACTCCCTTTGCGCTTTCGCCAATGACTTTCACAACCTGGGGGGCGGCTATATCATAGTAGGAGTTGCAGAGAGAGACGGCATGCCTGTTTTACCTCCTAAAGGGCTGCTACCAGAGCAAATAGATACATGCCAGAAGAAACTGCTTGAACTCAGTAATAGAATTGTACCCTCCTATTTTCCTGTATCCTCGGTAGAGTTCTTCCAGGGAAAGCATATTTTAGTCCTGTGGGCAACTGGTGGCGACAATAGGCCCTATAAGTGCCCTAAGAATATTGTCGCTAATCCTGTTTATAACCACTATATCAGGAAGGGCTCTAGCTCTGTTAGGGCCACTCCTGATGAAGAGCGCCAATTGTATGAGCTTGCAAACCGTATTCCGTTCGATGACAGGATTAACCATTCGGCTTCCATAGAAGATTTAAAGCTCCCTCTAATCCTGTCTTATCTGAAAGAAGTTGGCAGTGAGCTTTACCATAGAGCAAGCAGTATCCCTTTTCCGGAACTGTGCCAGCAGCTGCAGCTTATAAAAGGCTCCCCGGAGTATCTCAGGCCTGTAAATGTCGGGCTCCTTTTGTTTAACAACCATCCAACTAATATATTCAGGGGTGCAAGAATTGATGTAGTTAGGTATATAGACCCTATAGGAGATGAGTTAGAGGAGCGGATTTTTGAAGGCCCTGTTCATGTTCAGCTTCGCAGCGCCCTACAGTTTATACAGAACACTATTATCGCTGAGAGAGTAAGGAAAATACATAATCAGGCTGAAGCACAACGTTTCTACAATTATCCTTTCGCTGCTATTGAAGAGGCGCTGGCCAATGCTGTCTTTCATCGAAGTTATGAACTTAATGACCCCATAGAGGTAAACATCAGGTTGGATAAAATTGAAATTCTCTCTTTCCCTGGGCCAGTACCGCCAGTAGGTAACGAGGATTTGAAGAAAGACAGAATTGTGGCCAGAAGCTACCGAAACAGAAGAATCGGAGACTTTCTTAAAGAATTGCGGCTAACTGAAGGAAGAGGAACAGGCATCCCTAAGATAAGAAGAACAATGAGCGTAAATGGCTCACCAAACCCCGTATTTGAAACAGATGAGGCAAGAAACTATTTTCTAGTCACGCTTCCTATACATGAAAGCTTCTCTCCTTTACCAGCTATACCTGACGTTGAACTGAGTGATACAGCAGCTATCACGAAACAGATCCTTAACCTCTGCAAGACACCTCACAGTAGGTCTGAGATATTAAATTATATCGGCACTAACACAGGTGCAGCTAGCTACAGAAAGTATGTTTTACCTCTAATACAGTCAAACTCCTTGCGCCTAACCATTCCTGATAAACCTAGTAGTAAAAACCAGAAATACCAAACTACAGAAGAAGGTGAAGCGTTATTGCATCAGTTGTAGGACACTAACATTCCTGGTTAGATAAAGAGATGCTATTGTAGCAAGGATATGTCAAGGATATGTCAAGGATATGTCAAGGATATAAAGCATGTGCAATCAATGTTGCTCCTATAGCAGATGAGCAGCCGGAAAAGTGGGAGCAGATTTTGGGAGCAGTTTTCTCATAAAAGGACACCGTCAACCCAAAGCACCTGAAATGAAAAGTGCCCTAATTGCATAATCAGCCCTGTTTTGCTATTATATGTTTGTATTTAGCGGACTTGGAATGGTTCCTTCGCGACCACCGGAAAGGCCCTCAGCATGCAGCTGAGGGCCTTTTTCATTTCTTGGGAGCAGATCCGACAAACTGCTCCCATGTTCAAGCCTTCTCAGATTAAGAATCTATAAGCTGGGGCAAATATTTTACTTCTAAATCTAAATTGACAAAGCCCCTACTATTATGCAGTACCATGCTCTCAGCTTCCCATTTTTAGAAATGCTCTGCAGTAGAGAGAAAGGATGCGAGAAATTTCCACGTTATAAATGGCGAAAAAAAGGATCAGGCCCAGGATCATCGGTAGCTCATCATGGGAGGCACTGGTACCTGGGGCTTTCGCTCTTGCCGTCTTTTGGAGGAGTTGTTTCAGCCGAAGTAGAAGTATGAATTGTTTCTCCTTTTCTACTATACCTTATAAAAATTGGATATGATTTGGCATAAAGCATTGATCGATACCATTTTCTAATCTTTATATATAACATACAGTATTTTTATTTCTATAATGGTAATAAGAGACGATTTCCCGCATTTGCACATAGGGCCAGGTCGTTAAAAGGGGTTTACCTTATCTTATATAGGATATTACTTCGTAAAGGGGAATACCTACGGTTGGAGCAAAAGGCATTTGCTGGCAGGACGCTCTGGGAAAGCTATGAAAGGGATATAGGCTAAATTTGAAAATTTAAAGCGATGAATATTCCGCTTGAAATGAACGCAATGGTACTGGAGAGGCAGGGGCAGCCGCTTGTTTATAAAACCCTTCCCGTGCCAACGCCTTCCGCGCAGCAGGTGCTTGTGAAGGTAAATTCCTGCGGCGTGTGCCGGACCGATTTGCATGTGCTGGACGGAGAACTCCCCAAACCAAAGTTGCCCCTTATTATGGGGCACGAGATCGTAGGGACTGTGGTAAGCACAGGGACAGAGGTGAAACTTGTGCAGGTAGGCGATGCAGTCGGTATTCCCTGGCTGGGTTATACATGCGGGCGGTGCCGGTACTGCCTGCGCCAGAAAGAGAACCTGTGTGAGAACGCCCTCTTTACCGGCTATACCCTCGACGGTGGATATGCAGAGTTTACGCTGGCGGATGAACGCTACTGCTTCCCACTTCCTTCCTCAGCCGGCCCCGCCACTGCCCCATTGCTCTGCGCTGGCCTTATCGGTTACCGCTCCTATACGATGGCGGGGGAAGCCATCAAGAGCCTCGGCATCTACGGTTTCGGAGCGGCGGCCCATATTGTGATCCAAGTGGCCATATACCAGGGCATAGAAGTCTATGCCTTCACTCGGGAAGGCGACAAGGCTGCGCAGCAGTTCGCCCTGCGTCTTGGAGCAGTGTGGGCCGGAGACTCCGAACAGGCGCCACCCCGCAAACTGGATGCCGCCATCATTTTTGCGCCGGCTGGCCAGCTGGTGCCTAAGGCTTTAGCCGCTGTAGACAAAGGCGGCACAGTGGTTTGCGGAGGGATCCATATGAGTGATATTCCCTCTTTCCCCTACCATATCCTGTGGGGGGAAAGGGTGCTCCGCTCCGTGGCCAACCTCACCCGGCAAGATGGGGTGGAATTTCTGAAGCTTGCACCCCGGATTCCTGTTAAAACGCAGATTCAGCCCTTCAATCTGTCGCAGGCCAACGAGGCCCTGGAGGCCCTGCGGCAGGGCAGGCTAACTGGTGCGGCAGTGCTGGTGATAAGTTAGACCGCTTTTTTCCTGTAGCCGCTTCCCTTAGCCCAGAGACTAAATTAGGTTCCAAGGGTAGGTGTTCTAATAAAATACTCTCACATCCGCGTACCTTAAATCCTACATCACTTGAAAGAGAACGCTTGCTCCGGCCCTTTATAAGTGACCGGTCTCATAGAAATAAAGGGCTTATGCTGATTGTTGTCACTTTCCTTATTTTAGAACCTTTCCGGTTTAACCAATATAATTCAGATTCGTTTAATCTAAAATATAATGGGTAATGTTATAAACATAGCTATTATTGTTTATAGAAATTATTAGTAATTGATGTTAAACCTTAATTAGTAAAAGCCATGGCAAACTTGATGAAAAGAAACGGAGGAGTCTCAGCGCCGACACGATCCGTGTTCTCAGACTTTTTTACCGACATTGATCGTATGTTCGACAACGATTTCTTCCTGATGCCCATGAACCTGAAAAGGCAGATGGAGGGTAAAGTGCCGTCTGTTAACATCCGCGACAAGGAGAAGGAGTACCTCATAGAGGTGGCGGCGCCCGGCATGAAGAAGGAGGATTTTAACATCGACATGGAAGAGGGCATGCTCACCATCAGCAGCCAGAAGGAGGAAGATAAAACAGAGGAGAGGGAGAACTACAAGAGACGAGAGTATAACTACAGCTCTTTCAGCCGCTCTTTCAACCTGCCTGAGAACGTGAAGTCCGAGGAGATCAAAGCCCACTACGAAGACGGTATCTTAAGCTTAACAATACCAAAGAAGCAGGAGCAGGAAAAACCAAAACAGAAGATAAAAATTCAATAAGAAAAAACCCCGCGCCATATTAGTGGCGCGGGGTTTTTTCTTATTGAAGGAAGCAGATTGCGCTTTATAGATAAAGCTAACTTATATATGCCTCTATTAAGAAAACTAACTCATAGTATGCTTGAGCAGGTGCTGCTGATCTAAAGTCTCCTTCTAAAAGCATATAGGAGGCAGAGCCTTCCCATTATAAAAGATGGTGTGCTATACATATGCCGCTATAGGTACCTTTCGGTAAACTTATACAGATCTTTCCTGTACTGCTTGAAGTCGTAGTTGAAAGCCTGAATTTGGTCTTCGTATTTTTTGTGTACTCCCCGATATAGCTGCTCATTGAAAGGGGCTCTGTTCTGTAACAGGCTTTCCAGGTACCTTTCATGCTCCCGGATATCATGTTCAAACTGATCTAATAATTCACCTTTAAAGTACAGAATCAGGTTCTGGAAATGGTCTACACCTTTCTTATCCTCCACAGAGGTTATTCTCCCCGCCACTCTTTCAAGCAGCCGCTGATAAAAGGCCAGTTCGATTCTCCAGAAGTTTATCTCAAAAAGCCAGGATCTGCTTTCCCTGTGTAAATTCGCGAGGCTTACCTCAAGCAGATAATTTGTGTTTGCCGGACTGAGACTTTTCATCTTTTCGCAATTTTAGGTTGTAAAAAAAGCCAAACAGGATGTTGTAAAGCAAACTATATATACTTTGACATGGGAGTCTCCGACAACTTTCGGGCGAGCGGCAGAAGTCAGTTGTGCAAGGACAGGGCTATTGTTATATATACGAGGAAAAGACCGTTTGATAATTGGAATTTTCGCCTTCTAACGCCTTAGATATTGCTTGTTGGGTGTAAGAATCAGAAAGGACCTGTTATCCATGTTACTCCAAGGCAGATCAGCAGCCGAACAGTGGGAGCAGTTCTTTCATAAAAGGACACCGCCAACCCAAAGCTCCTGAAACGGAAAATGGCCTAATTATATAATTAGAGCTGTTTTGGTGTTGTATGTTTGTATTTAGCAGTCTCAGAATGGTTCCTTCGCGACCACCGAAAAGGCCCTCAGCAGCACGCTGAGGGCCTTTTACTTTTATAGGAACATATTACGAACAAATGGCTTTAGAAACCTCTACAACTTTTGCAGTATGTTCAACAAATTGGAAATACCCTTGAAGTTCATTCTTTTTTAAATACTTGATACACACTTAGATCCTTATTATAGCAGGAATATAAAATCAATATCTTTCAAACATAAACTATTTATTTTGTAGTATAACTTTAATAACATATATTGACCACTATTTAAAAGTCGTAACATTCAATACTACTAATTCAATGAGCTTAACGTTTAAGTATCAAAACCAATTTGATAGTTACGGCTTAACTACTTGTCCCCCGCAAGAATGCACAGAAACAGAAAGGTCGGCTTATCGATGGTGTTATAAGCCATTGAATGATGAAAGGAATTTCATGCCTCAGGCTATAAAAATGGAGAAGAAGATTATTCCTCCTCGCCGTAACACAAAGCCAGCGAAGATGTGTGAAGACTTTGCAATTTCTCTTTTCGATACGGCAGCCAAAGCAAAAATAGTGTTCAAAGAATTACCTTCCAATATCAAAGCGCTACTTGGGTATACACATTTATCTAAAACAGACCTTGCCAAAGATGATGGTGTAATGAGTGATATAGATGAAAAAGGACACTTCAATTTTCATGAGTACGCTAATTCAGCATTTCTAAAAAGATGCAGAATCATTGATGATCTCGCTTAATAATGGAAAACGTACAAGGATATAAACTTAGCGGCTTCCCCTTCGAGAATCTCGTAAAGGTTAAAGACCTGCTTTATTATGATGGGCCTTTGCTATCTCATTTCATAGATGAAGTAGAAGAAACTCATTACTTCTACTTATGGGTTGATTATAATGAAGAATTTAACAGGTGGCTTATTTTTAGAGTAGATGAGTATGATCTAGTTGAATACCTTGTAGGGATAGAACCTCTACAAGGATTGATCTGGAAAAATAAAAATGAGTTTTTATATATAGTAGATATAGATGCCGATGTAAACTATTATAATCCAACTATAGTAAGAGCGTCAGATCTGCCCAATTCTTATATCCCGGATGAATTCTCCTACTTCAACTCACCAATACCTGAAATTTATGAATCACTGTTAGCTACTTTAAAAGCGAAGAGAAATCTGAATACAGAGTATGTTGATGCGCTAAGAAACAATGCTGTATTTTTGAAGATTACTCCAAAGTCGAAGAAACACAGCACCGTAGTTAGCACTTATGATGCGAGTGATTTTCTGAGAGATATATCAAATTCTTATTTAGGATTTGCTGAGGCTAAATTTGCCAAAGATTTCTTTAAAGTTTATGAAAGCTTTGACAAATTTGAAAGTGCTAAGAAACAAGTTCTTTCTCAAGTTGAACCTAAACTTGTACAAGTAGGTATCTCAAGCTTTGCTATTGGTGTTGCTTCTGACTTCCTATCCGATAATAGCAATAAAAGTGAGTTCTTATGGAAGAAATCTATTGCAAATGAGTACAAAGAACAAATCATCAATATCGACTATTCTTCCGATGTAGAACTTGAAAATATAAAAGATAAGTTTACTGATAAAGAACGACAGTTAATCTTTAAACCGCTGATTAGGATTTTTAAAAATAAGAGGTTCGACTTATCAATTACCGATTATCATTTTTCAGATAAGAGAAAAATAAAAGTAATGCCTACGAAGGCTGAAACTATTTTACTTGCACAAAAACAAATTACAGAAAAGGAACGTCAGGAAGCTGCATTTGAGTTAGTAACTATAATTGTAGAGAAGCCTATAAATGAGTCCGCTGAAAAACTAAGTAAGAAGTCTCTTCAAGAGGGCTTCCTTTTTTCCCAGCCTACTAAAGGTTTTGAGTATATATTTGAGTCGATTGACTATAAAGATGATATAATATATCTCAAAAAGCCCTTACGAGTAAGAGTAACGTATGAAAATAAAGTCTACACCATCAGCATACCTGAACTGGATATTAGGCTAACTACTTCTCAAAAAGAAGAACTTCTTCCTCTAATGAAAAAAGAGTTGTACCAACGTATCTCATATTTGTTAATTACTAATACCCCCCTATCAGAATTAGAAATTAATCAAAGTCAATTCATTCAAGATTATTTAAACTTATAAGCTGATAAATATTTAATATTACTCCACTTATAGTTTAGATTTGACTACAGCATATTAATGCTTTATGATACATTTAGAAGAGAACTCTAATTGTGTAAAAATATTCTTTTAGGACAGGCCAATAAGCCTGTCCTAAAGTTGTGCCCCCCTATACACCCCACTAAAAGCACAGTAACAGTATAGGAATCTCAGCAAATTTGTATATTTAGTTAAAAAGTATTTTACCGCCCATGCCTACTATCAAAGACTATATAACTCTTGATCCAGAAGTACTATGTGGTCAACCCGTCTTCAAAGGCACACGTGTTACGCTCGATACACTTTTCATGCACCTGGAGAAGGTTTTTCCCTGAATGATTTTCTGGAGGATTTCCCGTCTGTGAGCAGAGAACAGGTAGGAGTTGTTCTCGGAATAGCAGAGAAAATAATGACCTCCAAGAATATTCAGGAGATATATGAAACTGCTGATTGTCGAGAAAAAAGCATCGCTTCTGTTTTCCGCTTACGTTATATATCCACCCAGTCGGCTTCTGTTTTCGACTCGAGCAGGAAATCCAGGTACTCGTTCAGCGACAGCTCTGAGAATTCGTTGATGTCGAGGCAGTTTGTCAGCGGGTCGTACCAGGCCAGGAAATTAAAGTACCTTCCCTTCAGCCGTTGGCTGCCTGTCAGTTCCACCAGGGCGTTCGGTTTCCCCATCTCGGCCCAGGTGGCCTTGCCACGGCGTATCAGGCTGGCCATATCTGTCTCTAACTGTGCCCGCTGCCCCTCTGTCAGACGGTGGCGCTCGGCTAACATGCCGCTTGCTTCTATTCTGTCCATGCTTCCTTTCTTTAATACCCTGAATATATAGTATATAATCTGAATATATAGCTTATGTTATTAAGTATTTTTGATGGGAGGCGGAAACGGAGAAACGAGCAGCAGAAAAGGCCCTCTATCCTGCGCAGGGCTTTCTTTTTGGAACCAATCAGCAGCGCAACGGTATAAAGGAAGGCAAACCAAACCTGCACCACCATGAAGGCTAACGTTCCATCTGATGAGTTTATAGGCTCTGCCGCTGCCGGCACGCACCACCACGCCAGCCTGCAGCAGTTCCTCGACGCGAAGGGAGTAGACACAACCCGCTATGAACCGGTCGGGGCGGGATTCAGCGGCGGCGGCGACGCGTTCTCAGGGTTTATAATCTGCAAGGACAATCAAAGGTCCACCGAGGAGAGAGACCACCTGATTAAGCTGTACTTCGAGGAGAAGATGGCCCAGGAGGAGTTCTTCTCCCTGTTCAAAAGATTTGAAGTAGTCGTTATATCAAAGCATGGCGTTTACGACATCGCAGAAACGAACGGAGAGTTGGTGATTGAGAAGGAGGAAGACGAAACGTAACGAATGCTGAGTCGGCTGCACGCCCGGAATTTATATATGCCGGGGCACCTCACCTCCGGGAGTGGTGGTATATGCACTAAAACTGCGGCAGTGCGTCATTCCCAATCCATATAGTATAATTTAAGCTTCCTGGGCCGGAAGCATGAGTTATTATAATTATAGTTATTATCTTTAAACTTATACCACTTATATGCGTTAATGCAGCCATATTAGCTGCGACACAGCAGTTGTCATCACCAGTGTTCTTCGTATAACCCTTTCCGGCCATGCATTACATCAAGCAACTCGACAGCGTAAGGGCGATTGCTGTCATACTGGTGATTATCACGCACTGGGTTCCGGAAACCCATGCGCTCAATGTCTATACCGGCGTATTCAATGGAGTGGATATCTTCTTTGTGCTGAGTGGGTTCCTGATTACCAGAATACTGCTCGAAACAAGAATGGAGGCGGAGAAGCTCGGAACCCCAAAGATTACCCTGGTCAAAAATTTCTTCACCAGGAGGTTCCTCAGAATATTCCCCATTTATTACCTGACGGTATTCCTGCTGTTTGTGGCCGGGCCCGCCACAGGAACGGACATCAGGGGCAACTTCCTGTATTTCCTGACCTACACCTCTAACTTCTACTTTTTCGACAGGCAGGAATGGGACGGCATGCTGTCTCACCTGTGGTCGCTGTCAGTCGAAGAGCAGTTTTACCTGATATGGCCCTGGTTTATGCTGTTCCTGCACAAGAGATCCCTGTTGCCGCTTATCCTACTGTCTGTGCTGACAGGAATAGCGGCGCAACTGTTGCTGATGGAGGTGAGTTTCGGGGACATTCTGACTTTCTCCTGTTTCGATGGGTTTGGCCTGGGGGCGCTGCTGGCCTGGGTGGTAGTCTTCAGGCCCGCTTCGCTTGGCAGGTTGTACCCGGCTGCGCTCTGCCTGGCTGTCATGAGTTGCCTGCTGCAGGTAATGAGGGTGGCAGGCTCCGGGGGCATCGTGCTGCTTCCTTCCAGAACCCTTACTGCCATTTTTACATTGTGGGTCATTATCGGTATCCTGCTCTATGGAGAAAAGAAATCCATCTTCTTCAACTCCATCCTGAGTAACCGCGCCCTGATATTCATTGGCAAGATAAGCTATGGCCTTTACCTGTATCACCTGATAATTCCTTACGTCACCTGGAGAGCATTTGACAGGATGAACTCGTACCTGCCGTCCGCTATATACCGCTACAACGAGTATCTGGTACAGGTTGAGAATTTAGGCCTGCTGCTGCTCATTTCCTACATCTCCTGGGTGCTGATTGAAAAACCAATCCTGCGCCTGAAAAGGTACTTCGAATACCAGCAGACGCCTGCTGTCGCGCCGCCCAAAGCAGTTGCCAGTTGAAGCAGCCAGAAAAAGAGCTCTGCTGAAAAGAACACCTGCGGCAATGGCTATATCACGCCACCAGATGGGTGCTGTATATATAGCTGACACCAACCACAGGCAGGCCATCTTCTAAAGCGGATGCTCACCTATATAGGCAACACACCTCCTACTCCTTCACAAACATATAATTGCGGAGGCTTTCGGTTGGTTTCCGGTACGGGTGCTTGTCAAAATCCTGGCAGTCAATCTTTTTCCCGTTGCGGATGAAGAAGCCTTTGTAGCCCATGTCCGTCAGGAAAGAGAAAATCTCGCCTTTCCCGGCGTCCTCGTGGCTGCACTCGAACAGCAGCGTGGGCATGTGCTTCTGCAGGGTTTTCCGCCCGCCTTTAAACACAGACATCTCGTGGCCTTCCACGTCGCACTTGATGAAAGCGAGCTTACCGGGCGCCTTGTCCCTGAAAAAAGTATCCAGGGTCGTTACCTGCACCTCCACTTTGTGCAAGCCGCTGTTTTCCGGAAGCTTTTCCCCTTTCTGCGCGATTCTGGCTCCGCCTGAGCCTACAAACTTTCTGAAGATATCGAACGTGCCTTCTTTGTCGGACAAGCCTTTGTTTCGGATGGTCACGTTATCGAGCTGAAACGACTCTTTGAGGTCCAGCAGGAAATCGCCCAGTTCAGGCTGCGGCTCAAAGGAGATGACGCGCCCGCCCGGACCTACTTTTTTCGACATCCAGTAGGTATAAATCCCCCTGTTCGCCCCAATGTCCAGCACCGTGGCCCCTGTCAGGTTCTGGTCCAGCAAAAACCTGACGGAGTCTTTCTCGGTTCTGCGGCGGTAACGCCAGAAACGGGAAACCATGTGTAGTCTGTCGATGATGTTCATAGGCAATGGTCTGAAATGATATAGCAAGACAGCAGCGATGCAAACCGACCAGAAGCCGGGGCCACATCCCTGTGTATCTTCCCAATATAGTAAAAAAATTTGCTATGGCAGCAGAAGCCCGGTGCCTGCCCTGTGGGTACAAGCCGCCCTTTGCAAGGTGCCTAAACTAAAAAAGCACCCTGCAGAGCAGGGTGCCTTTCCAAGCTATGAAAACAAACTTAATGCCGTAAAGTAACGGATTGGATTTGACAAAACAAACTGCCTTAATATATAAAAAAAGGTATATAAACAAGAAAATGCCTGCCTTTGGCGTGTAAGCCCCTCGGGAGGCGAAAGAATTTTTTAATTAGCTGCTACATCCGCAAGCCATGTATAGCCTAGGCCTAGCGTAGCTCCTCCATCGTCACCACCGGGATGTCCTTGCCTGCTATCTGCTTTAGCTCCCGGAAACCGCCGTTGTTATACTGGTAGCCCATATCGGTGAGTTCCCACAGCATGGGGGCCAGGTTTAAAACAGTGGCCTTGTAGCCCTGCATAATAGCGCCCATATTGCCGGTGCCCTTCGACAAGGCGGCCTCGTTCTCTATCTCGAACGGCCCTGAGAAGCCCTGCTCCTGCAGCGTGTTCACAAACGCCCGCCAGTCCATGCTGTCGGAGCCGCCGAAGCCGGGCAGCATTGCCTCGTAATTATGGCGGTCCCACTCGTTTCTGGGGATGGGAACCCTCGCGCGCTTGGCCAGGTCAGCATCCACCTGCTGCATCGGGTACATGTTGCCCCAATGCACGTTGTTTCCGCGGCGCGTCGCTTTTACGTGGATGCGGTGCAGCCGGGCCATATCCGTATTCCGGATTACCTCGCTTGGGTCCACGTGCTGCCACACATCATGGGAGGGGTCATATATCTCGCCGTGCGCTTTGCTCGGGATGAGCTCGTACATCAGTTTGCGGGCCGCCAGCACGCCTGTCAGGTTGTTGAAGGTGCTGGTGTAGCCAGCGGCGCGCCAGCCTTCCATCGGGCAGTTCTCGTACAGCACCGTCACGCCCAGGTCCTCGGCATATTGGATGATGGGCCTGAACACTTCGGCATATGCCTCCAGGTTTTTCTGGAAGCCGTTCTCTTCGTTGCCCAGTGCGTGGTTGTAGCCTACAAAAGTGCCGACTTTCACGTCGTTGGCGTCGCCGCCGAGCAGGTGCGCCATCCGGATGAGGCGGAGCAGGTGGTCCTGGTTTTTCACGCGCTGCGCCTCGTCCCCGCCAATCAGGTTGTCGAAGGCCCCCAGTGAGAGCTGCAGTCGGTTCTTGTTGAACTTGTCGAGCAGGGCTTTGGCGTCATCCGGCCGGAAGTGCTCGTAGTCCAGGTGCGTTGCCACAAAATCATTCCGGGTGCCGTCGCGCCGGAACACGCAGAGGTCGAGCCCCTGCACGCCTACTTCGTTGGCTTTCTCAATTACCTCATCCAGACTCAGCCGGTCGAAGGCCGAGGTCATTATCCATATCTGGTTGTTCATGCGTTTGGGTTATTTATATATGCTGCTGCTGGCAGGTGCTTCTCTATATATAAGCGTTGATGCCTGCTCAACCAAATTAGCGGATTCTTCCCCTTCCTCCAAATCATATAGGGTATGGGATAGGGGTTTATGCCAGTATCCCATGGGTTTCGCCTATCTGCCCAACCACCCCTACCCCTCCTTGTCCTTGTAGAGGGGCAGGGGCGGTTGGAATATACTTGCACAGCGAGTATGCGTATGCCCAAAACCTAATTGATAATAGTACAATGTGGCAGGAGCCTACCAAAAAAGATGTATAGACCGTATAGAACTACACCGGCATGTCATTTCTAAAGGCTCCCGGAACCAGAGCCAAAGGCTTTGTCTCCCTTCCATCAAAATTCTTTCAGGATGGCAGAAACGAAAAGCCGGGCCTTATTATAACTGCAGCAACAACTGACAATCAACAACCAGCAATCAACCTACAGCTTAAACTGCAGCGTGATGTAGTAGTTGCGGGCATCCGAGGGGATGATGCCGGGGCCGGGGTAGCCGGTGGCGCGGCGCGTGAAGTAGCGGTTGTCGGTGAGGTTGTTGATGCCGGTCTCCAGCGTGAAGCGCTTGTAGGTATAGCTGCCCGAGAGGTCCATCACCCAGTAAGTCGGTATAACGCCCACTACGGCCGTTGGCTCCAGCAACGAGTTCGGGGCGTCGGAAAATTGCTCTGCGGTATAGGCATACTGGTAAGCCAGCTTAAAATTGTAGCGCTTAAACGAGAGCCCCACCTTGGCAATAACAGGCGGCGCCAGTTCCACTTCATTTCCATCTATATCCCTTAGCGGGCTGCTGTACCTGGTGTTCACCAGCGTCACGTTCGAGAAGGCCGAGAGGCTGGTTTGATGGTCTTTGCCATATATAAGTTTGAGAAAATCGGCCTCCACAAAAGTTTCCAGGCCTATGTTCCGCGAGTCTCCCACGTTGGTGCGGATGCGGTTGGTGGTACCCGCGATGTTCATGAAGTTAATACGGTTTTTGTAAGCGAGGTAAAACACGCTGGCATCGTAGTTCAGCACCCCGCTGATGTTGCCCCGGAAGCCCAGGTCGGTGCTGTAGCCGCGCTCGTCCTGCAGGTTCTGATCCACAAGCTGGTTGGGATTGATGACGCGCATGTCGTTGAAGTTGATGGCGCGGTAGTTCTGCGAGAAGTTGGCATATACCTCCATCTCCTCGCTCGGCTTATAACTCAGCCCGAGCCCTAAGAGCAGCACGTTGCGGGAGTTGCTGCGGTCTTCCGGCACCACCTCATCCCGGATAATGTTGCCCGCCTGGTCTGGCACCACATGGCGGTAGCTGCCGTCGGCGTTGGTGTTGATCCACTCGTAGCGCACGCCCGGCGTCAGGCTCAGTTTCGGGGTGATGTTGAAGATATTCTCGGCAAACAGGGCGATGTTGCGGCTCAGGTAGTCGTAGGCAGATGCGTTGGGCGCACCCGTCTCCGAGTAAAACCGGAAATCAGCGTCAGTGGCCGTGGATCCGTCGCCCTGCTGCTGATCGGTGAAGCCACGGTAGTAGCGGGCGCCCATCAACAGCGTGGAGAAGGAATTGCCCAGGTCGTAGCGGTGGAGCAGGCGCGTCTCGTTTCCGAAGTTCCTAAACTGGTCCTGCAGCAGCGTGCGCGGCTGCGTCATATCGTCCGGACGGCTGATTTTGCCCATATAGCCCAGGGCATCGCGCTGCGCCAGCAAGCCGAAGTTGCGCACGTTCAGCTTCGTGCGGTCGCTCAGGCGGTAGTCCAGCGTCAGGGCCAGCAGGTTCCAGTTCACTTTAAACCAGTTGCGGTCGCGGATAGACTGCCGGGCATCCTCCTCAAAAGCCGCATCCGCCAAGCCTCCCGGCTGCTGCGCCAGGTAATCCATATAGGTATAGTCGAAGCCAATCTCCAGTTTGTCGTGCGGCTTGTAATGCACGGAGCCAAAAGCGGTATGGGCATCAAAGCCGGAGTTGTCGCGCCAGCCGTCGCCGCGCTTGTATTGGTAAAAGCCATAGTAATGAAACTTGCCTTTGGTGCCGCCCACGCTGTTGAAGGAGTTGAACAGGCCCCACGAACCGGCCGTTTGGCGGGTAGTCAGTTCAAAGGGCTTGTCTTCCGGCCCCTCTTTCATCACGAAGTTGATCATGCCGCCGAACTGGGTGCCGTACTGCAACGAGGCCGCACCGCGCACTACTTCTATCCTGTCCAGCGCCTCCGTGGGCGGGGTGTAGTAACTTTCCGGGTAACCCAGGGCGTCGGCGCTGATGTCGTAGCCGTTCTGGCGGGTGTTGAAGTTGGAGGTCCGGTTCGGGCTGAGGCCGCGGCCCCCAATGCCCAGTTGTAGCCCGGCACCATCGCTCTCCCATATATTGAGCCCAGCGACTTTGGCGAAGACCTGGCGGCTGTTGTTGGTGGCTTTGTTGGCCGTAATGTCGCTAATGACCACTACCTCACTTTTTTTGCCCTCATATATGGCTGTGCCCTCCACCGAGTTGAGGCGGGCGATGCCAAAGGTTTTCTCGCGCTCCGCATTCACCTTCACTTCCTTCAGTTGCCCTTCCAGCGGATTCAGAGAGAAATCAAGGGAAACATTGCTGTTGCTAATGGTGACCTGCTGCGTGGCCGATCCCCAGCCCACGCTGTAGGCGGTCAGGGTATATAGGCCGGGTACGAGATTGGTAATGCTATAATTTCCCCGGGCATCAGCCTTAAACAAAGCCCCCGTGTTGGTCAGCAGCACCTCGGCCTGCGGCACGGCTTGCTGTGTGGCGGTGCTGGTTACCTTACCGGTAATAGAGAATGTTTGCGCCCGCGCAGCCAGACAGCTGCAAAGCACCAGAGCGATCGTTAGCGTTATGCGCATGTTCATTTATTTCTGCCCCACCGCCTCTTGCAGCGGAGCCACTTCATCAAAAGGTAAAATCCAGGGCTTCGGCAGAAAGCTCTCTTCTTGAGCCGCCAGGTTCACCGCCGGGTCGATGAAGAGGCGGCTGCCACGGCCGTTCAGGCTCACGTACACTTCGGCGCGCACCTGCGCACCGGGTACGCCACGGGCGGCAAAGTCCTGCTGCAGCATATGGGCGTACTGCAGGATCATATCCGGCTGGGTGGCCACCTGCTTCTCCTGGTTGATGGTCAGGTACTCGCGGTTGTTGATCTCTACTTCGTGGCCGGTGTGGGGATCGCGCACGTAGAAAAAAGCCGTGCCAGTCTTCTCCATCAGCATCACGCGCCACGAAAAACGATAGCCCTGTTCGGTCCAGAAGAGTTTGCCGGGGTACAGCGCAAACCGCCAGGGCACCAGCACCTGCAACACAAAATACACCACCAGCAGGCTCAAGAGCAGTGGTTGGGCCGATACCTTGGCATAAGCAGGATAGATGCGTATTCGCACATTCACCAAACTCCGCAGCCCCTGCAGCACGCGGGTATGAAATCCTTCAGAAAAGAAGATCAGCGTGCTCACGATCATGATATAGGGGAACATGCCAATCTGGAACAGCACTGCCGTGAGCACGTGGAACACCGCCACGGTGACATAAGCCAGCAACCGGCTTCTGCGCCAACTCAGGAAAAACGGAATGGTGAGATCATAAAAAGCGCCGAACCAGCAGAACACAAAAGCCACCCACACTTCGTCGAGGAGCGGGCCGATGAGCGGGAGGTGGGTGTGTGCCGGCAGCCAGTAGCGCAGCGGCATGGCCTCCAGCAGCCAGTCAGGGTTTAGCTTGGCCACCCCGGCGTAGAAGTACACCAGCCCCAGTTGCAGTTGGAAGATGAGCAACGCCCAGCGCGGCACGTGGCTCACCCATATATGCGGCCTGCGCAGCACGTCCAGCGAAAAATGCCGTTGCGCCGGCACCAGCACCAGCAGCAGCGCCACCACGCTCACAAAGTAGTAGTGGTTCAGGTAATTGGTTTTGTCGATGAGCTCGACGTACGTAAAGCTGAGGAAGAACAGCCCCGCCGACACGCGGTAAAACAGCCCCAGCATGATGCCCAGCGCCGACAGCGCCATCCCTACAAACAGCGCGTACATGCCCGCCTCGCCCAGCGGCTGCACCCACTCAAAGCCGTAGTACGGGAAGTACACTTTGGGCTGCACGTACAGCTCCGTCACCCAGCCTTTCGCCATAAAGCGCAGTACGCTCGCCAGCATCATCCCGCCAAAAATAACGCGGAACACGGCCAGCGGCGCGGCAGAAACAGGTGCGGTCAGATAGGACGTCAGCCTCTGGGGCATATGCTATATATAAAGTGCTGTGCTTTGTCAGTTACAGGACTCACTCGTTAATCCCCGTCGTTGTCGGAGTAGGTGATGGTGACGCCCAGGGCGGAGGGCATGTCGGTTTTAGTGAGCACGATGAGCTTCTGCAGGGCGTCATATACCGCTGTCACCGCCTCGGGCTGCGTCGCCACGGCTTCAGAAAGCGGGCCTTCCACCGTTTCAGCGGCGGCTAGTGCGGCATCGAACTGTGCCTCGATGGCCGCCGAGAGCGGACCGCCGTTATAGGCTGCTTCCACATGGTCGAGGTAGTCATCCAGGCCCGGGCCGTTGGCACCCATAAACTTGGCTTTCTCGGCACGGATGGCCGCCTTCAACAGTTCCAGCGAGGTGCCGCTGTAATAGGCCTCCACTTTCTCCGGCAGGGCGCTGCCCGCGGTAAAGCGGCCGCTCGGAATGCCCACTTTGGCGCGTTTGGTTAGGTCGATGTCGAAGTTGAGTTGGTTAACGAGGTTGCCCACGGCGCTGCCCACCGCGGTGCCCGCCGCCTGTTCAAACGTAGCCGTGTAGTTGCCGCTGGTCCAGTCCTCATATACCGCATCGGCGCGCTGGCTGATGAGGCTGGCCACCTCCTGCAGGTACTGCTTCCGGTTGGCCGCACTGGCGTCCGTTATATATAAACCAACAACTTCCTCCTCCGATGGCGCGCCATATAGCAGATAGTCCAGCGCCGGAAAGCCTTTGGCATCCAGGTTAGCGGCAGCCTGCAGGTCGTAGCTGCCCGAGGTGATGTTGCTTTCTATCTCGCTGGCGGCGGTCGGGTATATGTTGAGGTTGTTGCGCAGCATCTGCTCATCGGCGGGGCCAAACTCATATATACTCACCTGTTGCCAGGACTTGTATGCCTCCTGATAGGCACCACGGGCAGCCGCCAGCGTGGCGGCAGAAGGCTCAGCGGCAAACGCTGCCACCGCTGCCTCCATCGCCGCTGCTTTGGCGACAAGGGCTTCGTAGCCCGGCACAATCAGGTTGTCGGCGTAGTTGGCCAGCATCGCCCCGCGGTCGAAATCAGCTTTGGGATTTGTGTCATCCTCTTTGTCGGAGCCGCAGCCTGCCAGCACAGAGAGGCTCAGCATCACAGCAACGGCTGCATATAGGTTGGGAAGTTTCATAGGTTCTGTCATGAATGGGAAAGGCAGCAGCAGGGACAAAGGATGCCTCCGCTGCTGCTTATATATAAACACTTTTGTAAAGGTGCAGCTATATTACAATTGCCCTTTGATGCTGTCCATGCTGTAAGCGGTGCTGAGGATGTTGATGGCTGCGGCAATGTCGTCGCCGGTAGTCTGGTACAGGTTGTCGCCGATGGCGTCCGTCACTTCCTGGAACTGGGCGTCCGACAGCTTGCGGTCTGACTTGTACTGGAGGCCCATGATGAAGCCGATGGCCTCGGATAAATAATGGCTCTTCCTGGCCTGGTCGGCGAGGCTGTTTTGGGCGGCGTTCAGTTCGTGGATGGCGGCGGCGGCTACCAGTCGCTCCCACTCAGCGCGGACAGTGGCGGCGGCAGCATCTTTACCAGCCATGTCTTTGGCGGAGATGGCAGCCCGGCCTTTGATGAAGGCATCCATGATGGCTTTGTTGCTTCCGAGGGCGGCATCTACCTGATTGCTGTAATTGGCCCAGTATTTTGCGTCCTCTGTGTTGGCCGGAAAGTCCTTCGGGGCTCCGAAGTAGCCGAAGGCCTCGTCCCAGTGGTGCTCCATGGTAGTGCCTTCGCCCGGCGTCACGGTGGTGTTATCCACTGCTGCCCCGATTTTCTCCTCCGTCAGGTAGCCCTCCACCGCCTGGTTGTAGAACACGGCGCCCATCAGGCCTTTCTGGATTACCTGTCCGTACTCCACACCGTTCGCATCCACGAGGTATGTTCTGGAGCCGTCGGCTGAGGTAAGCAACCCGGCCGTGCCCTCTGAGGCGGGGGCGCCGCCGCGCTGGCTGGCAATGGCCACGGCATCAAAAAGCGCCTCGAACACGGGCTGGGCCGTTAGGATAGTCTTGTTCTTCAGTTGCTTGGTGGTAGCCTCGTTCAGGGCAGCGTCAGAAAAAGGCGTGTTGGCGTTCGCGTACATGTCCTTCATCTTCTGGGCGTTCAGTTCACTCCCGGTGTTGCCTGTCTTGATGTAGTCGCTCAGTTCTGCCAGCATGGCGATGCGCGTGGTCTGCCCGGAGTAATCAGCGTTTTCGAAGCTGTAGGTTTCCGGCAGGTTATAGGAAGGATTTTCCTCGCTGTCGTCAGAGCACGAAGTAAAAGCCACACAGGCGGCAACAGCCATCGTGAATGTCCGGAGTTTAAAGGCAGTCAAGGTCTTGGTCATACAAATATGCTGTTTTAATTTAGACTTAATATAAATAGGATGGGCAAAGCTAAGTTGAACCTGTCTTTGAGGCAAGCCTTATTTAAAATTATTTTAAATAAAGTGGAACCAAATCAGGGAAGGCAAAGAATAAGGATATGGCATAAAAGGAGAGAGGCAGCAACCGCCCCATTATATAAACACCTGGCGCCAAGAGAAAAGGCTACAGCCATCTTTAAACTGCACCGGAACCGGCTGCAGCGCGGGGAGGGCATCCGGCTGCCCCCTACTCAAAAGCCAGCCTGAGCAGCATGTATAACCCTGTTTATATTTTTTATTATATTTGATAAAATTCATATTTAAAACGTTAGCACTATGAAAAACGCAAAACTGATTGCCATTCTCTTTTTGTTGATGGCTCCGTTCCTGTATTCCTGCGAGGAAGGCACCGATGTGGTGGAGTCTGGCACCTATCAGGGCACCATTGACAAGGTAAATCCTGAAGAAACGGAGATTTATGTAAACACCGCCGATGACAAGCGCCTTGAGCTTTATTTCACAGAAACCACCACACTCGAAAGAAACGGCGAAACAGTGCCTTTCGAACAGTTGCAGCAAGGCCAGCAGGTAGAGGTGGAGGTGGAGAAAGTAGGGCAGCGGCTGGAGCCGATAGCCGTACGAATCCTGGAATAGCATGTATGACCCAACCTTCTGGCGGACGGAGATATGGCACCCGCTCACGGTGCATTTCCCTATCTCCTTTCTGCTGCTGGCTACCCTCGTTATGCTTATCGCCCTCTTCCTGAAGGGCACACAGGCGCACTTCTGGCACAGGGCCGGGGCCTATTTGCTATATGCCGGTTGCCTGGCGGCCTGGGTGGGCATCTACACGGGCGGGCTGGCAGACGGCATCGTCTCGAGGAAGATCTGCGACCCCACGGTGCTGAAGGACCATGAGATTGCGGCCGACAACATGGCGTACATCTTTTCTGCCGCCACCCTCCTGGTGCTGGCCCTGCGCCTGAACCTGCTGCGGGTAAAAACAAGGCTGCTACAGGTTGTGGCCGTGCTGCTGATGGTGGTAGGCTCCGGGTTTCTGGTATATGCCGGGCACCTGGGCGCCAGCGTGGTATACCAGCAGGCCGGGGGCGTGAATGTGCCCGCCGGCGACTGCGCCGGCTTCTGATGCGTGAACATCGGCATTTATATATAAAATCCCCGCCCTTCAAAGCGGGGATTTTATATATAGACTTATATAGCTCACTGGCTTTACGGAGCGTTGGTATCCATCTCACGGCATCCTTCCGCTGTTTCCTCACGTCTATGAGTTACAAGAGCAGCCTGTTTACTCCCTGCGCAGTTTCTTTTTCGCGGCGGTTTTGATTTATATCTTGATTTATATATAGCCTGTTTTCCGGATAACACCTATTTTATGGCACATGAGCACAGACGGCATCAAAGTATATAAGTTCGGGGGCGCCTCCGTGAAAAGCGCTGAGGCATTCCGCAACGCGGCCCGCATCGTAAAAACACACGGCGGCGAGCGGCAACTGCTGCTGGTGGTGTCGGCAATGGGGAAAACCACCAATGCCCTGGAGCAGGCAATGGACCTGGCGTACCGGCAGCAGGATTTTGAGCCGGAATACCAGCGCATCAAAGCCTATCACGAAGAAGTGCTCGCGGAGCTGTTCCCGGCACCCGACAACCCGGCACGCCAGCGGGTTGCGCAGTTGTTTGAGGTGCTGCACAGCACACTTCAGCACACCAGCCCCCACGCCAGCTACGATATGGCTTACGACCAGGCCGTGAGCTACGGGGAACTGATCTCCTCTGCCCTGCTGCACCACTTTCTGCAGGACCAGGGCCTTGCCAACGCCTGGGTCGACAGCCGGGAGTATATAAAAACCGACAGCACCTGGCGCGAAGCCCGGCTAGACTGGCCCCTTACCGAACGCTTGATAAAGCGCGATCTGCCGCCCCTGCTCCGGCAGCAATTGGTGGTGACGCAGGGCTTTCTGGGCGGCACCGGCGAGGGCCTTACCACCACGCTTGGCCGCGAGGGCTCCGACTTCAGTGCCGCGATTTTTGCCTACTGCCTCGACGCCGCCGAAATGTGCATCTGGAAAGACGTGGAGGGCCTGCTGAACGCCGATCCCAAGCACTTCCCGGACACCGTGTGCTACCCCGAGATATCGTTCCAGGAAACGGTGGAGATGGCGTATTACGGTGCCTCCGTCATCCACCCCAAAACCATCAAGCCCCTGGCCAACAAGCAGATTCCGCTGTACGTCAAATCGTTTCTGAACCCGGAGGGCAGGGGCACCAAAATATGCGACTGCCGTTTCGACAAAATAGCGCCCGCCTATATCATCAAAGAAAACCAGTGTCTCATATCCTTCAGCGTGAAGGATTTCACTTTTGTCTCGGAGAAGAACCTGGGGACTATCTTTAAAGCGCTTGCCGACCTGCGGATTAAAATGAACCTGATGCAGAACTCCGCCATCTCGTTTTCTATCTGCGCCGACTTCCACCAGGAGCGCCTGCAGCGCCTCATCCAGACGCTAAGCGATCAGTTCATCATCCACTACAACACAGGGTTGACGCTCTACACTGTCAAAAACTACGACGCAGCGAGCCTGGCCAGAGTGATGGACGGGAAAGAGGTGTTGCTGGAGCAGCGCACCCGCAACACCTGCCAGATTGTGACCCGCTAACCCGGCTGTCACTCACACTAAATTTATTTCTATTTCCTTCCACTAATAGCATGTTATACCAGAACTTTGTATTTACTTTGCGTATATAAAAGGCCCTTGTTAAACCGACTGCCTTTTGAGACTGATCACCACCTAAACCGCTATGCAAACTGCTGAAAAATTTACCATTACCTTCTTCTTCAAGCTTCTGGTGCTCTTTGTTCTTCTGATTGCAGGTGTTGTGTTCAAAACCACCGATCTGACGAAGCCAGTGGATGCCCGGAACCTGAAGCCTTCGCCGCCGGCAACGGTGACGGAGCCCGACTCCCAACAGATTCAGCGTTTGTACTTCCGGATGGTCAGCAGCGAGTCGTCTGCTTCCCTGTAAAGAGTTTTACCGCTGGTCATGTAGCTGTTGCCCACCCTTCCAGGTGGGCTTTTTTTATGCTTTCCGAATAAAAATCGTACATGCAGTATAGCACCAGCGAAACAGGAAAAGATATGGAGTTTATACTCGTAGACCCACAGGCCCGGCAGCACGTCGCCCTTATCCGACTCAACAGGCCCAAAGAGCTGAACGCCCTGAACCTGCAACTGATGGGGGAGTTGCGCGACGCGCTCCGGCAGCTCGACGAGGACGAGCAGGTGCGGGCCGTGGTGCTCACCGGCAACGAGCGCGCTTTTGCAGCCGGCGCCGACATCAAGCAGATGGCCGGGAAAACCGCCATCGACATGCTGCTCGCGGATCAGTTCGCCACCTGGGACCAGATCCGGAAAACCAGGAAGCCCATTATCGCGGCAGTGTCGGGTTTTGCGCTGGGCGGCGGCTGCGAACTGGCCATGACCTGCGACATGATCATTGCCTCAGAAACGGCTCTGTTCGGGCAGCCGGAGATAAAAATCGGGGTGATGCCGGGCGCGGGCGGCACACAGCGCCTCACCAGGGCCATCGGGAAGGCCAAAGCCATGGAGATGGTGCTGACCGGCAGGTTTATGACCGCAGCGGAAGCCGAGAAGCGGGGACTGATCAACCGCGTGGTGCCGGTGGAGCTATACCTGGAAGAAGCTTTGAAGCTGGCGGAAGAGGTAGCGCAGATGTCGCCGGTGGCGGCGCGGCTGGCGAAGGAAGCCGTAAACCGCGCCTTCGAAACGCAACTGGACGAAGGGCTGCACTTCGAGCGGAAGAACTTCTACCTCTGCTTCGCCTCCGACGACCAGGCCGAAGGCATGAGCGCCTTTATCGAAAAACGCAAACCCCGGTTCAAAGGCCGCTAAACCATATATGGCTGGCAATCTGTTTGCTGTCCATATATATTTCCGGCGCTACAGGCTTTGCGGCCGCATTTCCGTATGCCTTCAGCGAGCAACGTCCTGTGCATTTATATGGAAAGCTCCTCCATAAAGAACAAGCTATGCCGGTTCATAACTGAACACAGCCTGCTCTCTTTGTCTTGCATTTATATATGCAGAGTTATATGTGCGCTACTTATCCATATATAGCTGATTGATGCTGTCGCCTTATTCCCTCCTCGAAAATCAATTCTTATATATGTAAAGCCCACCGCTGCCTGGCTCCTGAGTATACGGATGAAACTAATGAAAGCCGCGCTCCCTCTATACTGTCATCCTGCAAGGATCTTGTGGGCGAGCCGCAACCACTCATCTATATAGCTACAGCTTCATCTCCCTTCTACCAAGATCCTTACAAGATGTATAATAGTTTGTACAAATTCGGTTCCCACATTTGACCACATTCCGAACGGTCACTTAAGCTAGTTCGTATTTTTTTATTTTGCCTACGCAAGCTACTGGCAGTAAGTAGCTTATGTAACACTGGGCAAACGCATTACTTTTTGTTAACCGGCATTGCTTGCAGGCGCAGGATTTAGGGCTTAATTTTGCAGCAAATTTTACGAGATAAGAAGTTTTCTCACTTAATACATGCAGCACATCCCCCACCGGCAGACTCTGCGCGAGCGCCTGCAGGCACACCATCTGAAAGCCACACACCAGCGCATTGTGGTGTACGAGGCACTGGTGGACCTGCACGGCAAGCACCCGACGGCGGAGGAAGTGTACCAGCTCCTGAAGCCCGCCAACCCCAGCGTGTCGCTGGGCACCGTCTATAAAACACTCGACACCTTTGCGGAGGCAGGCCTGGTACACAAGGTGCTTTCGGAGGAGGGCGGCAAGCGCTTCGACGCCAACGCCAGGGCCCACAGCCATATATACTGCAGCAACACCCGGGAGATCATCGATTTTGAAGACGAGGAGTTAGAGGCTTTGCTGCGGGAGTTCCTGCGCAAAAGAAACCTCCACAACTTCGAGCTAAAGGGCTTCTCGGTGCAGCTGACGGGGAACAAGGTGGAGCCGGAAAAGCAAATCAGCATAACATGCGTACCTAAAATAGATTTATAACTTAAAAACTTAGAAAATGGCAGTTTTAGTAGGTAAGAAAGCACCGTCTTTCAAAGCTACAGCCGTAGTAAACGGCGAAGAATTCGAGGAAAACTTTTCATTAGAGCAGTACCTGGGCAAGAAGCACGTGTTGTTCTTCTTCTACCCGATGGACTTCACATTTGTATGCCCGACAGAGATCCTGGCTTTCCAGGACAGGCTGGCGGATTTTGAGCGCAAAGGCGTGGCCGTTGTGGGCTGCTCCACTGATACGCACATGTCGCACTTCGCATGGCTGAACACGCCACAGGAGCAGGGCGGCATACAGGGCGTTACCTACCCGCTGGTAGCCGACGCCGCCAAAACGATCTCCCAAAACTACGACGTGCTGGCTGGCCACTACGACTACAACGAAGAGGGCGAGGTTACGTTTGTGGGCGAGCCGGTTGCGTACCGCGGCCTGTTCCTGATCGACAGGGAAGGCGTGGTGCGCCACCAGGTGGTGAACGACCTGCCGCTCGGCCGCAGCATCGACGAGGCGCTGCGTATGGTGGATGCCCTGCAGTATTTCGAGGAGAAAGGCGAAGTTTGCCCTGCCAACTGGGAAGAAGGCGAACTGGCCATGGAAGCCACTAAAGAAGGTGTTTCCGCATACCTTGCCAACAGGCTCAACTAAGCTAAACAAGCTTTAGCTACTATATATAAAAGCCACCGCAGTTGCGGTGGCTTTTATGGTTTTAGGGGTATGGTTTCGCTAAAGTAAGCTGTACGTGAACTCTGGAATTGTTCTGCCTAAGCTTTGAACTGCTGTACATCCCTTCGGCCATATATTCAAGTTCTATAGTTTGCTTTGGTGCTCTCGGGCCGAGAGGCCTCGTTTTCCCACTCGGTGCTGTGTAATTGAAGCTGCCTCCGCTCTGCTTCGGCTGCCGCATCCGCGGCACCGCAACATTTACAAGGCACCTCATGGAAAAACTGGAAACAGTGTCGCTTTGAGCTTCTTTAGAGGTTTGTATATAAAGATAGTAGCTTGCTTATCAGTAGATTAAATACAAAATAATTCCAGAGTTCACGTTAAGCTGTAGAATTAATTTATCCATCAGTTCATCAATAGAAAACTGGTTAGGCATACCCTTCAAAACTCATAATTACTTGTTCTTTTGTTTTCATAGCCAACATTCTATAAATTCCTACCAACGGTTGGGCTAAAGTACGCTTTAATGATTTTTAGCTTTTGTTGTGTGTTCGTTTTTCTTTTCTTCTTTCAATTATTTCTATTAAGGAAGGATTTACTTCTGTACCAAAGTAGTAGTCATAGAAGCACATATTTTTTCCTTTTTCCTCAATAACTTCATCTGCTTCAGAAGTCAAAACAAAGGAACTTGGCGCTAAATCAGTAAACTTGTCAAATCTTGCTTTCCAAGTTTTATTAATTACTTCATCTACAACTGCTTTTGTAAAGGATTTAGGGATATAGATTGCATCGGAAACGCTATAAGCAGCTAATTCATAATACAACTCTTTGAAAGCTTCTTGTTCTTTAATCTTTATTAGTCCAGCTTGTCCAGGAATAAATGAAAATATTGAAGACCATTTGGGGCTAGGCCAACCAGTCCATAAAATTTCGCATTTTGGATTATGCTTTAATTCGGCGTAATATTTTTGTCTTGTCCACCACCACCATAGATAAGCAAATCAAAATTAATGAGGTCAATGCTTTTAGAATTACTTATTTCTTCAAGCATTTTCTCAAAATCTTCAACCTCTATGGTTTTATATTTTCTCATTCTTTAAATGCCACACAACTTGCCGCTAAACGGAGTTATTCCGTATATCCACCCAATATACGCAGCTAACCGTAGCTGAACTCCCGGATATACTATATATAATACATCCTTTATATATAGCACAGCCTACCGCCTGAAACACCTTTATATATAGAAGTACTGATACGATTTCAGCAGCCGGATAAATTTTTTATTTAAATTTCGTTACGAAACTTGCCTTTGTAAAATTACTTTGGTAAGTTTGGCCACATATTACAAGCAGGCAATGATTCAGCACCTTTCTTTTTACTTTAGCTATTACTTTTTTGGTACTCCGAAGGGGCTCCAGAGATAGCTATTGTGTAAGTAAGTGCTTTACAATATAGAACTCAGGAAGCCCCGCCTTAAGCGGGGCTTTTTCTATTTTTATGACACACGGAAAAATTAAAGTAGCGATTCAGGGAGGCCCGGCCTCCTTCCACGAGGTGGCTGCCCAGCAGTACTTCCCCGAACACGACGTGCAGAGCTTGCCCTGCCAGTCGTTCCGGGAGTTGTGCGAGGCCCTGCACAAAGGCAAGGCCGACCAGGCGGTGATGGCCGTGGAGAACACGCTGGCGGGCAGCATTCTGCCGAATTACAACCTGTTGCACCAGTACAACCTGTTCGTGACGGGCGAACTGTGGCTGCCGATCGAGCAGAACCTGATGGCCCTGCCGGGGCAGCGGTTGCAGGACCTGCGCAAAGTAGTGTCGCACCCGATGGCCCTGAACCAATGCACCGAGTTCCTGACACAGCGGCCGCAGCTGCAACTGCAGGAAAGCCACGACACCGCCGACAGCGCCAAGGAGATCAGGGAAAAAGGCCTGGAGGGCGTGGCCGCCATTGCCAGCAAGCAGGCCGCTGCCCTGTATGGCCTGGAGATGCTGGCTGAGAACATCGAAGACCGGCGCGACAACTTCACGCGCTTCCTGGTGGTGAACCGGGAGCGGCCAAAGGCTGTGGTGTCCACCAACAAAGCCACGCTCCTGCTGCAGGTGTCGCACGACAGATCGCTGGCGGATATCTTCACGCAGTTGAGCCTGCACAACATCCACACGGCGCTGATACAGACGCTCCCGGCCATTGCCCGCAGCTACGCGCATTATATGGTGATAGAGCTGGAGGGAGAGTCGAGCGATAACCTGCAGGAGACGATTGCCTCGCTGGAGCCCCTGGTGGAGTACCAGCAATTGATAGGCCTGTACCACAAGACAAAGTACCCGGAGCACCCGAACCCCAAAAAGAAGGTAAAGTCCTTACAGCTTTAGCAGCATGATCATTCCGAAAGCAGACCGCCTCCAGCACGTGCAGGAATACTACTTCGCCAGGAAGCTGGCCGAAGTACGGGCGCTCAACGAACAGGGGCGGCAGATCATCAACCTGGGCATCGGCAACCCGGACCAGCTCCCCTCCGCCGCCACCGTAGAGGCACTGCACACCTCGGCCTCGGCCAGCCAGAGCCACGGCTACCAGCCCTACAACGGCATCCCGGCTTTCCGGCAGGCCGTGGCCGAATGGTACAGCCAGACCTATAAGGTAGCTTTGACAGCGGCGGAAGTGCTGCCGCTGATGGGCTCGAAAGAAGGCATTATGCATATATCGCTGGCCTTCCTGAACCCCGGCGACAAAGTGCTGGTGCCGAATCCCGGCTATCTGGCCTACTCGTCAGCGGCCCGCCTGGCGGGTGCCGAGCCGGTGAGCTACCACCTGAGCGAGGAGAACGGCTGGCTGCCGCAGGAGCAGGAGCTGCTGCAACTGGTGCAGCAGGGCGGTGTGAAGCTGATGTGGATCAACTACCCGCACATGCCCACTGGCACCGAGGCCACGGCCGAGATGCTGGAAAAACTGGTAGCCTTTGCCCGTCGGCACCAGATCCTGCTCATCAACGACAACCCCTACAGCCTTGTGCTGCCCAACCAGTCGCCGCTGAGCTTGCTGAGCATACCGGGCGCGAAAGAGGGCTGCCTTGAGTTGAACTCGCTAAGCAAGTCGCACAACATGGCGGGCTGGCGCGTGGGCATGGTGCTGGGCCACCCGGACTACCTGGCCACCATCCTGGCCGTGAAAAGCAATATGGACTCCGGCATGTTCCTGCCCATCCAGCAGGCCGCCGTAGAGGCCCTGCAGAACGACAGCGCCTGGCACGACGCCCGCAACAAAGTATATGCCGCCCGCAAGGAACTGGTGCATCAACTCCTGGACACGCTGCACTGCCGCTACCAGCCCAATTCCGTGGGCATGTTTGTGTGGGCGCGCGTGCCGGACCATATCCCCGATGTGGAAGCCTACCTGGACGAACTGCTCTACGAGGCAGGGGTTTTTATCACGCCAGGCAAAATTTTCGGCAGCCAGGGGGAACGATATCTGCGCGTATCGCTTTGTATATCAGCGGCCCAGTTAGAAGAAGTCATTAAACGAATCAAAAATCATATCTTACAAACCGTTAGCCATGAGCTCAAATAATTCAAACCTAAACATTACCTCAGACTCGAAAATCCTGTACGGCGGCCCGCTTCCGACACTAATTTCGGGCCCCTGCAGCGCCGAGAGCGAAGAACAGATGCTTCAGACAGCCCGCGGGCTGATAAAGGACCACCGCGTGCATATTTTCAGAGCTGGTATCTGGAAGCCACGCACCCGTCCGGGCCTGTTCGAGGGAGTAGGTAAAGTTGGATTAGAGTGGCTGCGCACCGTGAAGCAGGAAACAGGTTTGCCAACAGCCGTTGAGGTGGCGAACGCGCAGCATGTGGAAGAGGCGCTGGAGTATGGCGTGGACATCCTGTGGGTGGGCGCGCGCACCACGGTAAACCCGTTCTCGGTGCAGGAAGTGGCCGATGCCCTGCAGGGCGTGGACATCCCGGTGCTAGTGAAAAACCCGGTGAACCCCGACATTCAGCTGTGGCTGGGTGCCCTAGAGCGCCTGAACCGCGCCGGTATCACCGATCTGGGTCTGATTCACAGAGGCTTCTCTACCCCGAACAACAAGCCGTACCGCAACCATCCGAAGTGGGAAACCATCCAGCAGATTCGTGCGCTGGCTCCTGGCATCCCGCTGTTCTGCGACCCGAGCCACATTGCGGGCCGCCGCGACCTGCTAGACACTGTGAGCCAGCAGGCCCTGCACCTGGGCGTAGACGGGCTGATGATCGAATCACATATAAACCCGGATGTAGCCCTGAGCGACGCTTCGCAGCAGGTGACGCCGGAAGGCCTGACCTCCCTGCTGAACGGCCTTGACCTGGACCATGAGCACGTGGCGGGCCCTGGCCAGTTGCAGGATCTGCGTAACCTCATCGACCGCCTGGACCACGACCTGATCAACCTGCTGTTCCTCCGTTCTGATGTGTCCAAGCGCATCGGGGAGTATAAGCGCGCTAACGCACTCGATATTTTTCAGGCAGGCCGCTGGAAGGAGATCGTGGTAGACAGAATCAAACTGGCTAACGAGATTGGTGTGGACGAGGGCTTTATCAGAGCTATTTTTGACGCCATCCACCAGCACTCCATCGGGGTACAGAACGAGGTGATGAATGCCGCCCCGGCACCAAAGAACTCCGAGGAAAGCTCGGTGGAGAAGTAACGGCAGTTGCCGCACTATATAGATACAAGTAGCAAGACGCAGGATTTGCCGGCTTGTGAATGACGGATAAAAGAGAGGGTTGGCGCTGATTTGGCGCCAACCCTCTCTTTTTAAAGTGCTGTGGCATAGAATCTTTGTGTTTAGCTGGGTCCGGAAGGGCACGATGTTTATCTTTGCGCTGTTGCATAGCAGCATCAACCTAAAGAAATTTTTGCACATGAAAACCCCGATCTCCCGCCTCCGCACCGTGGGCATATATGAAGGAATCTCTTACCTGCTCTTGCTGGGCATCGCCATGCCCATAAAGTATATGCTGGGCATACCGGAAGTGGTGAAATACGTAGGCTGGGCGCACGGCGTGCTGTTCGTTTTATATATGATGGCGCTGCTGCAGGTAACGCTCGTTCACCGCTGGTCAATCCTGAAGGTGGCCGCTGGCGTGCTCGCCTCGCTCCTGCCTTTCGGCCCCTTTATCCTGGACAGGAAGCTGCTGCACGACGAGGAAGAAAAAGCCGCGCACCGGCAGAAGCAAGCAGCCTGAGTTTATATATGATTCCAGGAGCGCATCCGCCGTTTATATATGGTTCCATATATAAACGGCGGATGCGCTATATATAGCCACTACTCCCCCTGTGCTTCCAATCCGGCTTTGCGCGCGGAGGCCTGGGCGATGACGCTGCTGGCCAGGAGTTGCAGCGCATGGTAAATCATAATGGGGAGCAGGATAATGCCGACAATGTTGGCGTCCGGAAAGAGCACTTTGGACATGACGGTACCGTGCACCAGCGATTTTTTGGAGCCGCAGAAGATGGCCGTGATGCGGTCCCCGCGGTTGAAGCCCAGCAGGCGGCTGATGCCGCTCGTGATGCCGAAAACCAGGAAGAACAGCCCAATCATGGCGACGCCCAAGGTGCCCAAATCAAGCAGGCTATAGCCGCTGAACATGTGGCGGGCAAAGGACTCGCAGAAGGAGGTGAACACGATGAGCAGGATGATGACCTGATCGAAAATACGGAGCTTCTTCTTGTTGCGCTCGGCGAAGCCTCCCCAGTAGCGGTGCAGCACAATGCCCAGCACCACCGGCAACAGCACCTGCAGCACCAGTTTGCCCATCACGCCGCCCAGGTCAAACTCCCCGGAGCTGCTGGTCAGGAAGAGGCCCATCCAGAGGGGCGTGATGAAAATACCGAGCAGGCTGGAGATGCTGGCGTTGAAAATGGCCGCCGGAATATTGCCTCCCGCTATCGACACCATCACCACCGAAGACGACACCGTGGACGGCAGGGCAGCCAGGTAAAACGTTCCCAGCCAAAGCAGTTCCTGCTCGCCCCCCTCAAAAAAAGTGTGCAATGGCAGGATGAGCAGCGGGAACAGCACAAACGTGCTCAGCTGCACCACCAGGTGCAGCCGCCAGCTGCTCAGGCCAGTCTTCAGCTTCTCCGGGCTCAGGCGCAAGCCGTAAAAGAAGAAAATCGCCGACACGCCATAGTTCGCCACATCGCCCAGCGACAGCGGCTCCCGGTCCACGCCCACCTCCGGGAACAGCCAGGCCAGCACAATCATGCCGATCAGGGCCAGCAGAAACCAGTCCAGCCCTATACGGGATGCCAGTGCGCCTGCCCGCGGGATAAGGCCGGGAAGGCCTGCTGCTTCCTGTTTTTCTTTTTTCATGCGGCAAGTAAGCGAAGCACGTGTTCTAAGTCAAAAGAATGAGGTTATATATGAATTGGCCTTCCATTTGGTTTAGGTCAGCATCAGTTCTAGGACTATGCTACTTTCAGTCCGGCTATACTAAAAGCACAACGGCCCCGCACATAAATGCAGGGCCGTTTTATATAGCCGCCTTAGCTTTAAAAATCCAGCAGGTCTATCGTTTCCAGCTCAAACTGCGTGGTGTCCTCTTCCACCACTGTGGAGTCCTGGGCGGTTACGATCAGGTCGCGGGCGCGGCCGTAGAGTTGCACATCCGGTGTCAGGTTCTCGTACTCCTCCTGCGAAATCAGGCCACGTCGCCGCATGATGCCGCCAATCAGCCGGTAGTAGCCGCTTTTGTAGCTGCGCAGGTTGCCGTAGCTGTCGAAGGAGGAGCGGTAGCGCTTGGGGCTCGGGATGATGCTCGTCAGGAAGATGGCCTCGGCCAGGTTCAGTTCGGAGGGCTGCTTGCCGAAATAAAACCGGGAGGCGTCTTTCGCGCCATATACGTTCGGGCCCCACTCGATGATGTTGAGGTACACCTCAAACAGGCGGTTTTTGGAGACAAGGTTCTCGTTCTCGATCAGCCACACGATAATGGCCTCCTCCACTTTACGGGCCACCGTCTTTTTCCGCGACAGGAACACGTTCTTCACCAGCTGCATGGAGATGGTGCTGCCGCCCCGGGCAAACTCCCCCTCCTCTATGTTCTTGATGATCGCCTGCCGGAACGCCTCCTCATGAAAACCGTTGTGGCTGTAGAAGCCCGCGTCCTCGGCGCTCAGGATGGCGTTGCGCAGGTAAGGCGATATCTGGCTTATCGGGCTGTAGAAGGGGTTGGACGGGCCCACCGTGAAGGTGCGCACCGGCTTGCCGTATTCGTACACCGTATGCACAAAAGAGCCGTTGATCTTCTCGATGTTGGTGTTCCCCCATTCCAGTATCTCAAAGTCTTTCGAGGCGTCCAGGTCAGAGTTGAAGACCAACTGGTTCAGGCTGTCCGTGTTCACGTGGAACCTCATGTCATACTGCAGCCAGCCTTTCGCCTTGATGCCTTCCAGGTTCTCGAACAGGCCCGTCGGCAGCGACCCGAAGAAGTCGTTGGCGGGCACTTTTTCCGTCTTCACCATCAGGTCCACAATTTTGGTGGTGTCCACCTCCTGGTAGGCGGCATAGATGTTGGCCTCTGCCTTGTTCACGCGCACCTCCGTCAGGCTGTCAATCACGTACAGGTCCGGCCCCAGCGTCACGACGTAGTCTACGGCGCTCTCGCGCACGTTTATATCCTCCTCGCCCGACAGTTTCGGGTGGTTCAGGGTCAGGTTGTTCACCATGGCGCTGCCGCGCATCGTCAGCTTCTCTTTTTTGAACTGCTTGCTGTTCAGGCTAAAGCGCACGGTGTCGAAGGTGACTCCCGCGTCCAGCTTCTTTTTTATATAGGGTATGCGCACGCCCATATCATCGTAGGCATACAGCTTGCCTGCGATGCGGTATTTCTTCGGGTCGATAGTGCCGAACACGCGCAGGTTGTTCACCAGCGAGTCTGTCTGCACGGCAAGTTGCGAGGCTATCTTGCCGTCGTGCATGCGCAGGAAGGGCACTTCCACGTTAATGGTGCGGCTGGTGGAGACATAGGAGGCGTTGAGGTTACTGAAGTCCACCTGGTCCGGCACGTTCTGAAACGCCGTCTCGATTACCCGGTTCAGCAAGGCGCCGTAGTTGCGCCCCTTCGAAATTGTGTCGGCTGGCTGCGCGGGCTGGCTTTTCTTAAACAGGAATTCAAAGTTCGTCTCGTCGCCGTTCTTCACCGCCGTCAGGTAGGTGTTGTCGACCTGGAGTTTCCTGAACACGATGCGGCCCGCGAAGATAGAGCGGACGCTGACGGCGGCGTACACGCTGTCGGTCCTGAAAAGGGTGTCCTGCCCGTGCGGCACCAGCGAGATGTCTGACAGTATCACGGAGTTCCAGTCATCAAAGGCGGCGTTGCCGACGGTGAAGTCGGCGGGGTACCTGCTTTCCACCTTTTCCTCCACGCGCGCGATGGTATAGTCCAGCACACTGCTCCTGAAAGCGAAAAGCAGTACAATAAGTAGCAAAAAGAAGGCGATAACGCCGCCAAATATAGCTAACAGCCTGTTTCTTAAACGTCGGTCCAAAATTTTATGATGCGAATTAATAGTTGTTTCTCTCAGCTTGGGCAGCACCCGATAAAGGCCTTTCCAGGCACAGTGTGGGCTTAAAGCGCGGCTGCCACACCTCACGTTCTACGGAAGCATGCGGCTTAAGATATATAATACAAGCCCGACTGTACAAGCATAGTGCCAAAGCTACGCTTTCCCAACCATATAATCCTATATATAGCAGTCGGTTAACGGTCGTGTCCGGGCCTCAGCAACCCGCCGGGCACGCGAAATCAGCGGGCGGGCTTTTGGCATCCTGCGGCAAACCTGTGTATATTTGGACAAAGAACGACTGCCCCTATGAACCTGACCCCGCTTACTGCTATATCGCCGGTGGATGGCCGCTACCGCCGCCACACCTCCGAACTTGCCGGCTACTTCTCCGAATTCGGCCTTATCCGCTACCGGGTGCTGGTGGAGGTGGAGTACTTTATTGCCCTCTGCGAGCTGCCCCTGCCGCAATTGGCGCAGGTAGATGCCAGCCTGTTCCCGCAGTTGCGCCATATATATGAGCAGTTCTCCGAAGTGGACGCCCTCATCATCAAAGAAACGGAGAAAGTGACGAACCACGACGTGAAGGCCGTGGAGTATTTTCTCAAGGACAGGTTCGACGCGCTGGGGCTGAGCGACTACAAGGAGTTTATCCACTTCGGGCTCACCTCGCAGGACGTGAACAACACCGCAATCCCGCTCTCGCTGCTGGAGGCCGACACACGGGTGCTGCGACCGGCTTACCAGCACCTGCACCGGATGCTGACCGGCCTGGCCCGGGAGTGGAAGGACATTCCGATGCTGGCCCACACGCACGGGCAGCCGGCCTCCCCCACCCGCCTGGGCAAAGAGTTTATGGTGTTTGCTGAGCGCCTGGAGGCACAGCTGGGCCAGCTGCGCCAAGTGCCTTTCTCGGCGAAGTTCGGCGGC
This sequence comes from Pontibacter russatus, assembly GCF_009931655.1. Classification (NCBI taxonomy): domain Bacteria; kingdom Pseudomonadati; phylum Bacteroidota; class Cytophagia; order Cytophagales; family Hymenobacteraceae; genus Pontibacter; species Pontibacter russatus. Next base: position 2,411,512 of record NZ_CP047984.1, read on the forward strand.
GCGACGGGCAATTTCAATGCCCACCACGTGGCGTACCCGGAAGTTAACTGGCCGGAGTTCGGCAACCGCTTTGTGCAGGAGGTGCTGGGCCTGCGCCGCAGCCAGTACACCACCCAGATAGAGCACTACGACAACCTGGCAGCCTATTTCGACGGGCTGAAGCGGCTGAACACCATCCTGCTGGACTTTTCGCGCGATGTGTGGCAGTATATCTCCATGGGCTACTTCAAGCAGAAAATCAAAGAGGGAGAGGTAGGCTCCTCGGCCATGCCGCACAAGGTAAACCCCATCGATTTTGAGAATGCCGAAGGAAACCTGGGCATCGCCAACGCCGTGCTGGAGCACTTGGCCGCCAAGCTGCCCATATCCCGCCTGCAGCGCGACCTGACTGACTCTACGGTGCTGCGCAGCGTGGGCGTGCCGCTGGCGCATATACTGGTCGCCCTCAAATCGCTGGAGCGCGGTATTGGAAAGCTGGAGCTGAATGAGACGGCCCTGCAGGCGCACCTGGAGGCCAACTGGGCCGTGGTGGCCGAGGGCATCCAGACGGTGCTGCGCCGTGAAGGCTACCCGCAGCCCTACGAGGCCCTGAAGGCGCTGACCCGCAACAACGAGAAGATGACTGAGCAGAGCATTCAACGGTTTATTGACACCCTGCAGGTGCGCGATGAGGTGAAGGCCGAGCTCAAACAAATATCCCCGTTCAATTACACGGGCGTAGACCTGCTTTAGGCGCAGCCATATATAACAGTTAGATATAAATCGCAACAGAGAAGCCCCGGCAGATATCCTGCCGGGGCTTCTCTGTTGTTTGCACTAGACCCGGTGCCTGCACTGCGTCTCCCATCAGGGCATTTTCTGTTTCTGCTATCCGTATAATTTCGGAGCCCGCCGCTCGTTTTATATATAAAAACAAGATTCTTTATATATAAATCATAATTATACGTATACAAACCTACGTTCATATACGTATAACCCTGACGAGTTTTATGGAAAATAATTTATGAGCCCGGATGACACGAAAGAGAAAGAGAGGCTGAGAGCCTTGGAAGCTTATGAAATTCTTGACACACCCGCCGAAAAAGATTTTGACGATCTGACGGCGCTGGCGTCCCACATCTGCAACACCCCCATTTCTTTTATCAGCCTGCTTGCCAGCGACAGGCAGTGGCTGAAGTCTAAAGTAGGACTTGACATAAACGAAACACCCCGATCCATCTCCTTTTGCCAGCATTTGCTGCTACAGGAAGACACGCTGGAGGTGAAAGACACGCTGGAGGACGAACGCTTCCGGAACAGCGTGTTTGTAACGGGCGGGCCGCACATCAGGTTTTACGCCGGCACCTCCCTCGTAAGCTCCGACGGCCACAAGGTGGGCACCCTCTGTGTGATGGATGTTGTGCCGAAGCAACTAACAGAAGAGCAGAAGGGAGCCCTGCTCGTGCTGGCGAGGCAGATTATCACCAACCTGGAACTGCGCCTGAAGCAGCGGCAACTGGAAAAGGAAAAGAAGCAACTGCGCGCCACAAACGAGAAACTGGACGAGTTCGTGCATATGGTGTCGCATGACCTGAAAGAGCCCATCATGAACATTAGCAGTGTGGCGGAGTGGCTGCAGGAAGACATCGCGGCAAAAGACTACGCTGGCCTGTCCGAGAACCTGGCGCTGATACAAGAGCGGGCCGCCGCCATGTATGAACTGGTGCAGGGGCTGCTGCAATTTGCGGTGGGGCAGGTAAAGGATATGCCCAAAGAGAAAGTGAATGTACGGGCCCTGGTACAGGGGCTGCTGGACGAGCACAGCGCTTTCCCGGAAATGACCACGCACCTGTCGCCGGATTTGCCAATTTTCACCACCGAAAAGGTGCTGCTGCAGCAGGTGTTCGCCAACCTGATTTCCAATGCCTTCAAATACCACCACACCGGCCAGGGCCATATATGGGTGGATGTGGAGGAAGCGGCAAAGTACTATACTTTCTGCGTAAAAGACGACGGCCCCGGCATTCCGCCGCAGTACCACGGCAGGATATTCGATTTGTTCGAGCGCCTCCTCCACGGCTCAGAGAAAGCGCAGGGGTCCGGCATCGGCCTGGCGACCGCCAAGAAAATAGTAGAGGACAAAGGCGGCCGCATCTGGATAAAATCTGAACCCGGGGAGGGCGCCACCTTCTTCTTCACCTGGCCGAAATAGGCGATATGTGCTGGAGGCTGTTTCGTGTGCGTCTATTCTGTTTGGACAGGTGTTTCTGGCTAAATAACTTATCTCCTTGTACCTATAACGTGTCGGTATAGCCTGAGCCTACAGCCTAGTAAAGGTTAAGGCTATGCGGGGTTAGGTTAAATTTATTGATTCCTACCTAATTATAAGCTTGTTCTATAATTTTCATAGCTTCTACTTGCCCATCATGAATGGTTGGAAAGGTTCTCTTAAAGAAGTAGAAAAGAGCCAGATTAAATTGAGGCATTTCTATAAATATAAACTTATCCATTTTGTGAAAGAAATGGAAACTTTTATTTGATGTTTTGAATATAATTAGTGAATTCAGATTTAAGATTTTACTTTTTTTAGTTATTCGACTTTGCGATCTTCTTAATTCCGAAACTGCTTTGCTTGGACTGTAATTCACATCATCTCTGAGTACTAATAAAGGAAGATCAGCCAAGGAAGGAATAAATCCTTTTTCTTTGGATAACTTAAAAACTCTCTTCGAATTTAAAACTTGAAATTTAAAATCTATTATTTCAAGCCATCTAATAATATTAGACAATTCATTAGTAGAAAAGTAGTTTTGATCTGGATCGTCTTGTGAGAATAAATTACTGATGTACTTCTCCAATGATCCCAATATATCATTGTTACAATCAGAACATGCAGGAATTGTCGTTTTATTGTATGTCTGATCAAGTCCATTTATTTTCGTAGTAAAAAATCTTTTAGGACAGTTTTCAAAAGTCCAGCGAGGAATGACATGCTCTTTTGTAAGTTTATCCTTTGAGCTGCAAAACATACACAAGTCTTGTGCCTTAGGCGAGCTTAAATTTATTCTTGCAATGTAAGTTTGTTTAATGTGGTTTATAATGGTTCTGGAATTTTTTCTGGCTAAAATTCTTAAAGACTTTATCTTATTGTCTATTAACATTGCCTATGATTGATTTAGGCCTAACGATCTAAGCCAGAGGACACAGGAGGCTTGTCAAGCTTGACTTTGTCCTTTGGGTGGTATTGACCAGTATGCTTTCTGCCTTGGGAAGCGTATAACATATAGCACACTTCTCATATGTTATAATTATTCAGGCAAACTTGCCGCCCTCCTGCCTCATAGCGGCTGCTTCACCTCAAATGTCGTTACGGCGCTGCCCGCGAGGCCGGTGCCTGTCAGGCCCTGCACCACCATTATATAGGTGCCTGCCTGGTCTGACGTGTAAAAGTTGAATGCGGCCTTCCCGTCTGCCCCGGTCACGACGTCCGGCGACCAGTACAGCAGGTTACGGAAGTCGGGCAGGCGGCTTTGCAGTTGCTGTGCGGTTTCGTAGGCGGGAGCGTAGAACTCGCGCTGCCGTTGCAGCCCCTCGTACTCCATCAGCAGCACGCGCGGGTCCAGCTCGAAGCCCCCCAGGTCGCCCAGGTAGGTGGTGTAGCTGACAAGTCCGCTGTATACCTGCGGCCCGAGGAAGTACCGCCTGGTGAGCACCTCCAGTTTCCGGACCTTGCGCGGGTCGAAAGCCATGATTTGGTCTATGTCAAAAACGGGCACGCCGTCCAACAGCACCAGCGGGTTGGTATGGAAAACTGCGGAGCCCGGCGTGTTCACCACATTGAAGTGAAACTCCCCCTGCCGCAGCCGGACCTGCACGCCCGGCACATACTCCCGCATCACCTCCTCCATCACCTTAAAGCGGGTATAATCGTCGAGCAGGTAAGTTTCGTCGGCCTTGCCATAGAAAGCGGAGCTGTCAATACCGGGGTCGCGAAACATATCCAGCTTATCGGAATGATAGGCATAGGGCACCTGCACGCTGATATGCCGTTGCGTCAGCTCCTGCCGCAGGTGCGCTGCCAGGTCAAGGCTTTGAAAACGCCTCGTGCTGAACCTGTCGGAAAAAGGGCTGAAGATCTCGAAATGATACGTACTGTCCTTTTCGAAATTCGACTGCACCACGATTTCCTTTGGCCCGTAAAAATCCTTCGCCTCGAACTGAACCAGACCGCTGGCATCGCTGATGGCGTTGTAAAGGCGCACATGCTTGCCGGGGGCGGTCAAGTAGGTGGTAATCCGGGGAGCGACGGCCCCGGTAGTGGCGTCAGTTACCTTGCCCCGGATAAAGTGCCCGTCCAGCTCCGGCAGGAATTTATATATAGGCGGCTGCTCCCGGAGCACATCCTCCCACCGGAAGCGGCTCCAGCCGTGCGTCAGCATCAGGTTGTCCACGGCTTCCTCCGCCTCCGGCCCGGTTGCCGTGAAATAGTATTCGGGTTGCTCCACTGTTCCCTTCAGGTCGGAGGCCAGCCACAGGTAGGCATATATACCCGTGGCGGTTTCGGATTGCAAAGCATCCAGTTTATATATGGAGGCAGACAGGTTCGCCGGCACTGCCTGCCCGGCTGGCCCCTGCGTCAGCAGGCTGGCGCTTACCTTGTCGCGGGTGGTGTATAAGCTCTTGTCGGTTTGCGCCTGGACATGCAGCTTCTGTGTCGGTTGCTTGAAGTAGAGGCGCTCGCACACGGGCTGTTGCCGGCTGTCGAAAACAGTGAAGTGTGTGATGCCCTCTGCCAGCTTGCTTTTGTCCACCACAAACGTAGCTGTGCCTTGCTGCAGTCTCGCGCTCTCCGCTATGCCAATTATTTGCCGGGCGTGGCCCAGCAGGTATACAGGTTCCGGTTGCTGCCCCATGGCAGTTACGGTTAGTTGTAGCTGTTCCGGGTTGAGCTCCTCCAGGTGCAGGCTATATCCCTGCTCATATATACGGGGTAGTTTTTGGCGGAGCACCTGCCCGTCAGGTAGCTCAATGATGGCCGTGTAGGTGGCAGCAGCGGGCGTAAATGAGAAGTGCCCGATGCCAAATTTGTGCGGGGCAAACCGCGCCACCTCCGTGCCGTCCTGGTCCACCACTTTTCCGGTGAAGTCGATTCCCTTGCCCGTCTTTTTGCTGACGCCCTGGAAAGCCACTTTGCCATATATGCCCTGCACCAGGTTGCCGCCCTCCGGGAAAAATTGGATGTCGTACGCTGCCTGTTCGGGCGCAGGGGCAACGCCGAGGCTGGTAAAGGAATTAACGATGGTGACTGGCGCCTCAAAGTAAAACTCCGGGCTGAAATTCTTCATCCAGCTGGTATAGGCCCGCACTTTATAAGTACCTGAACGCAGGGTGAGCGGCAGCACAAAAGAGCCGTTTCCGCTGCCGTCCTTCAACGCTATTTTCCCCTGCAGCACCGGCTTCTGATTTGCATCCAGCACCTCCACATACGCTACCTTACTTAAGGCCAGCGGCTGGTGCAGCACTCCATCAGTATTATACACCTTAAACCACATCGTTTCGCCGCACGCGTAAAACGGCCGGTCGAGGTGGAGGTACAGCTTCTCCTGCAATGCCTGGCTGCGGTAACCGTCGAAGTGCTGCACGATGCTTCTCAGAGTGTCGTGTTGGGCATAGGAGCGGCCTGTCGCGGTTATCACCAGTACAGCACACAGCAGCATATACACCCCTGCCCTGCCTGCGGCCCTGGCAATGATACGGCGTGCTTTTATCAGATTCTGTCTCATGTGTCGGTAGGTTTTACTCCCAGAAAGCGGGCTTCACGTTGGTGCCATATAGCCGGCAATCCACACACTGAATGGAGGCTCCCATATAGCCGATGGGCGAGGGAGGTCCCATCGGGGCATATATCTCACTGACTGGCAAATAATTACCGCCGCTGAAACGCCTGATGATATCCTGCATCGTCTGGGGCGGCACCGGCAGCAGGGAATCAATCGGACAATCAGGATGAAATGGCCGCCACGCTTCGGGCAGCTCTTCCTTGCCCACGAATATCCGCTTTTCCTGCACCGCCGAGGCGCCTATATAGCCAATCACAGGCTCCTCGGGGTTCGCCAGACTGTGTACGTTGCCGGTCAGCTGCGAAGGCAGCGGGTCGAACAGGGTGCCGATGGCCTCGGTGTTTTTCTTCAGCGCCTCCCAATACTGGTAGGCCTCCTGCGTCAGGGCATACTGCTTTACCAGAATGCTGAGTCTGATGCGCAGTTCCTCCGACCCGGCTGGCAACGCCAGGAGCGGGTATTTATGCACCACATCCTGACTGAGCCTGGCGGTGGTGCCCAGCTTTATACCTGTGGAGCTTTCTGTTTTCCAGCAGCGGTATATCTCCTCGTCGCCGCGGCCGCGGGGCACGATTCTGCCCTGGGCGGCATCGTATTTCATGCTCGACTGGAAGGCTGCCGTAAAGACCCAGGTCGATTCGTATTCCCAGCGGTAGTAGTGCGTGGCGTTCTGTGGGTCGTGGCTGCTGACGTATACCTGCAACTCGTCGTCCAGCGCCTCCCAGCTGACTGCATCAATAGGCGGTGTCTGCTTCACATCCACAAAGTCGGAGGCATACTCCTGGCCGGTTGCCAATCGGATGAAGAGGCGGTACTTCTTATCGGGATCCAGTTGCAGGAGGCTGCTGGCGTAGGTGCCGGGGGCGGTTTCCTGTAGCGTATACTGCGCGCCCTGCTCCTCTTCCAGCAACAGCGTGGCCTGCGACTCTAAAATAGGGAAGCTCTCTTCCGAGATATGCTCCGTGCGCGACAGCTTCACGGTGGTGACGCCGTTGCCGTTGATGAGGCCGTCCACCACCAGGTAGCGGCTCGGGCTGTTCAGCACGTCCGGCGCATACGGCTCCACGCAGCCAGCCAGCAGCAAACAGCAGCAGGCTATATATAACAAAATCCGGGGGGACAGCTGCATTAGAATTTAAAATTATAGGTGATGGTGGGGATGGGCTGGCCGAAAATGGACATCTTATATCCTTTTATATCGCCTCCCTCCGATTTGAAGTAGATGGAGTACGGGTTCTTCCTCCCCGTCAGGTTATATATGGCCAGCGTCCAGGAGCTGTGCGCCAGCTTTCTCACCTTGTGGTTGCCCTCGATGTTCAGCGCAAAGTCGACGCGGTAGTAGTCGGGTACCCGGTAGGCGTTGCGCTCGGAGTAGTAGATGCGCTGGCTGTTGCCCATCGTGTATTTGGCGAGCGGCAGCGTAATGGGCCGGCCGGTGCTGTAGGTAAAGTTGAGCGAGCTGCTGAACCGTTGGCTGAAGCGGTAGTTGCTGATGAGGGTGAAGTCGTGCGGCTTGTCAAAGTTGCTGGGGTAGTAGTTGCCGTTGTTTATCTTCTCGCCGGTTTCCGCGCCGTCCACGCGCACCAGCGTGCGGGCGTAGGTATAGCTCGCCCAGCCGTTCAGCTTGCCTGTCGCCTTTTTCAGCATCACCTCCACGCCATAGGCCTTGCCCTCCGCGCTGGCCACGTCCGTCTCGATGTGGTGGTTCAGGATGAGCGAAGCGCCGCTCTTGAAATCCAGGAAGTCCTGCATCCGTTTGTAATACCCTTCCACCGAAAATTCGATGGTATTGGCCCTGAAGTTCCGGTAGTAGCCCAGCGCCACCTGGTCGCCCACTTGTGGCCGGATGTTGGCGTCGCTCAGTTTCCAGACATCGGTGGGCGACACGGACGTGGTGTTGGAGAGCATATGGATGTACTGGCGCAGGCGGTTGAAACTCAGCTTGACGGAGGAATTGTCCGTTAGCCCCAGCCTTGCCGACAGCCGGTACTCCGGCCCGTGGAAGGTGGCAAACACGTCGCCCGATTTATATATAGCCGTGTCCTGAATGGTGCCCTCCGTCTTCGGGAAGCCGGGGGCGTAGGTGTTCACCTGCCTTGGCCCCATCGCGTTGAAAACAGAGTACCGCAGCCCCACCAGCACCGAGAAGCGGGGGCTTATATCGAACTTATCGGATATATAAAGCGCGCTTTCGAGGGCCCGCTCCGTCTGCAGCCTGTCCGGCGCCACCAGCGACTCGCCTCTGTTGGGCATCAGGCTGCCGGGGTTCACGTTATATAAGATAGAGCTCGCGCCGAAGTCCACGGTGTGTTTGGAGGTCGGGAAATAACTGAAGTCGGCCTGCAGGCTCGACTGGTTGATGCCGAAGGTAAGCCGCGAGGCATTCACCGGGTTCTTCTCGCTGGCCATATCATAATCGTAGTGGCTGTACACGCCCGTGAGCACGCCATAGAGCTGGTTCCGGAAAATGTGCTTCCACTTCAGGCTCGCCGCCTGGTTCGTGAACCGGTATAACGTGTCGGATGCCAGCCGGAATTTGTCTTTGCTGAGGTAGCCGTTCAGATACAGGGTATTCTTTTCGTCTATTTCGTGGCTGATGTGGCCGTTGATGTCGTAAAATGACGCGGAGCTTTCGTTGTAGGATTTGTTGGGCAGCTTCTTCAACAGCCAATCGGAGTAGGTGCTGCGGCCCCCGATGAGGAAGGAGGTCTTGTCTTTTTTGATGGGGCCCTCCAGCGTGAGCCGGCTCGTGAGCAGGCCGATGCCGCCCGAGCCAGCAAAATCTTTCTTGTTCCCCTCCCGGCTCGTTACCTCCAGCACCGACGACAGGCGCCCGCCATACCGGGCCGGGATGCCGCTTTTGTAGAGTTCCACCGTTTTCAGCACGTCCGGGTTGAAGGCCGAGAAAAAGCCGAAGAGGTGCGAAGGGTTGTAGATGGTGGCGTCGTTGAAGAGAATCAGGTTCTGGTCGGTGCTGCCGCCGCGCACGTTCATGCCGGTGCTGCCCTCCCCCACCGACTTCACGCCCGGCAGCGTGAGCACCACGCGCAGGATATCCGTTTCGCCGAAGGCCGTGGGCACCTGCTTGATGGTGCGGATGTCCAGCTTCTCCATCCCCATCTGCAGCCCTGACACGTTCTTGTCTTTCTCGGCCTCTACCAGCACCTCCTTCAGTGTTCGCACATCCTCGGCTATCTCTATATCCAGCTTCCCGTCCGAATACAGCATGATCTGGCGCCGCGTATTCTCCAGCCCGATGGCCTTTACCTTCAATTCGTGGCGGCCCACCGGCAGCGTAATAGAGTAATAGCCGTACTGGTCGGAGGTGGTGCCTATCAGCGGCGACTCTATATAGACGGCCGCCCCGATAATGGCTTCGCCGGTTTTGATGTCGCGCAGGTGCCCGGCCAGGTTGGCTTCGCCGGTTGCGCCCTCCCGTTTCGCCCCTATCTCGTAGAGTTTCAGCTCTGAGCCGGCTTTTCTGGATACACTTTCCTCTGGTTGCAGCTGCGCTACCTGCGGGGCCTTGTCTTCCGTCGCTTCCACAGGCTCAAAGAATCCCTCCGGCAGGCTGGTGCTGAGTTGTCTTCCTTTGGTGATGAACACATGCCCCCGGTCATCAATGGAAAACTGCAGATCCGTATTCTGAAAAATTTGTGTAAGCAGGGCAGGCAACGGCTGTTCCTGGGCCTGCAGCGTGACGGTGAGGCTGTCCAGAGCGGCGGCATCGAAGTATATATGGTAATCCGTCTGCGCCTCCACCTCCCGGGCAAACTCCTCGAAAGTAGCCGCCTTAAAGCTCCCGCTAACCAGGGCCTGCCCCGTTTGCTGCGCCAGACCCTGCGCTGCGCTGCACACCACCACGAGAAGAGCCAGGAAGATACGGTACAGGTAAGCCATATATGCAGGGGTTATGCCTGGCGAACAGGCGGGCTAAGTTTGTTAGTGGAGAAATATGCTTGTCGGAAAGTTTAGTTATCGCTGCGCTCCGGCTCGTCAGGTGGTAGGCCGTCGTAGTACCGGGTGAGGGCAAGAATCGCCTCTTCCCGCTGCTTCCTGAACTTCAGCCGGTTTGACCTGGCGTATTGCTGCAGCTCTTTCTTTTTGTCTTTGAACACTTTGTAAACAGATGGCTTGCTGCTTACCTGGTGGTATTTCCCGTCTTTCCGGATATAGAACGTGTCGGCCACCCGAAACTCGCCCTCCATACCGGTTGGCGTGGCCTTGTCCTGCATGTTCCTGCTCCTCCTGACCAGAAACTGGGTGTCGCTGCTGTGCAGCAGGTCATAAAACCCCGGCTGAAGCACTTCCGCGCTGGCACTGTCTGCCTCCAGGCGCACAAATGTGTGCCCGTGCAACTGAAACGTGTCAATTTTTGAGGTAATCAGCTTCAGCAGAAGGCCGCTGCTGTTGTGGGGTGCCACCACTTCGTCTGTCACCATATCATAAAGCAGCGGCACTCCCGTGTGCCAGGCCCCGTCGTAGAAAATGTTCCCCCGCACGGCTGCCTTCGAGACAAAAAATTGGTTTCCCTCAAAGTGGGGCTTTTTATAGTCGATATACTCGGTGCCGTTATACAGGTGTGTCTGGACTCCTACGCCTGTTTCATATATAGCCAGCGCATGCTGCACGGCCTTTTGCAGAAAAGCTGTGTCGGCGGCAGGAAAACCCTGGGCCTGCGCTCTGTTTGCAGCCATCAGGCAAAGCGGCAGCGCCATGCCCAAAAGAAAATTCACCCGTTTTAACAGCTGCATTTGCTATATGGTATATAAGATACATTCTTCAGTAAGTTAAGCTACGGATTAGATATATACAAGTATTGTCGTAATATTCTCCTATATATAGCTGCCCATATATCCATGCGCCATATAGGCTGCTTTAAAGGCTGAGGTGGTTTCAGGAAAAGGACCGGCCTCATAGCTTTGCGGCCATATCCCAGATGGCTTTCACGAAGAACTCCCAACTGAACTTCTTTTTGTGGTGCCGGATGTTACGGGAGAAGGTTGCTGCCTCTCCGGAGGTGAAAAAGCGTGCCACCGCCGTGGCAATCGCCTCCGGCTCCGGGGCCACCACATAGCCGACTTCCCCGTCCGGCACCAGTTCCGCCAAGCCTCCTACGTTTGTCACCACCATGGGCTTGTCGAAATGATAGGCAATCTGCGTGACACCGCTTTGGGTGGCGTGCCGGTAGGGCTGCACCACCAGGTCAGCGGCGCTGAAGTAGTGGCGCACGGCGGCGTTGGGTATGAAATTGGTGTGCAGCACCAGGTGGCCCTGCAGGTTGAGCTTTTCTACAAGTTCATGGTACGGGGCTGCATCCTCGTAAAACTCACCGGCCACCAGCAGCTTTATGTCCGGGCGCTGCTGCAGGGCGGGCGCTGCCATGGCCTGCAGCAGCAGGTCCAGCCCTTTGTAGGCCCGGATGAAGCCAAAGAAGAGGATATAATTGTAGGCCGGGTCGAGGTTCAGCGCGGCGCAGGCGGCGGCTTTCGTTTCGGTGGCGCCAAAGTTGTCGTAGAGCGGGTGGGGCAGGTATATGCTCGGCTTCTGCGGCTCAAACTGCTTCAGATCCTGCAGTACCGCACGCGACATGGTGATGAAGCCGTGGCAGGCGCTGAGGAAGTACTTGGTGAAGGGCACGTCGCCGGGGCGCGTCTCGTGCGGCACCACGTTGTCCGTGATGGCCAGGATGCGGCTGTGCCCGTTGCGTTGGATGAGGCGCGCCATGGTACCGAAGGCCGGGCCCATAAACGGCAGCCAGAACCGGAAAATCACGAGGTCAGGCCGCTGCCTATATATATACCTGCCGGCGCCCCACCAGCTAAGCGGGTTCACAGAGTTGATCAGGACTTTGATGCGCAGGCCGGGCGGGGCAGGCTCGTCAGAGTACTGGCTTTTGCCGGGGAACAGAAAGGAAGGGTACTGCAGGCTGAAGGTTACGATCTCCACCTCGTCTCCTGCCTCCTGAAAAGCGTAGGCCAGGCGCTCGTTAAAGGTGGCCATGCCGCCGCCGCGCAGGGGGTAGGCCGGACCAACAATGATTACCCGCCGCGCCGCCATTACTTCTTCAGGGCCCCTACCCGGTCCCGGATCAGGTACTCGTTGCGCTTATTGGAGACCAGGGAAATCATCTCGGCCAGGAAACCGGCCAGAAACAGCTGCACCCCCAGTATAACGGCCACCAGGGCCAGGAAGAACAGCGGCTGGTCCACGATGTCGCGCACGCGGCCGCCCTGATAAAGGCCAAGCACCTTCTGCAGGATCAGCCATACGGTGATGCCCAGACCCACGACAAACATGAGGGTGCCCATCGTGCCGAAGAAGTGCATGGGGCGCTTTTTGAAGCGGCTCACGAAGGTGATGGAAAGCAGGTCGAGGAAACCGTACACGAAGCGCTCCAGTCCGAACTTGGTGGTGCCGTACTTGCGCTCCTGGTGCTGCACCGGCTTCTCCCCAATCCTGGTGAAGCCGTTCCATTTGGCGATAACGGGGATATAGCGGTGCATCTCGCCGTGTACCTCAATGCTTTTCACCACCAGTTGGCGGTAGGCTTTCAGGCCGCAGTTGAAGTCGTGCAGCTGTATGCCGGACAGCTTGCGGGTGGCGGCGTTGAAAAGTTTAGTGGGGATGGTCTTGCTCGGCGGGTCGTAGCGCTTCTTTTTCCAGCCGCTCACCAGGTCGTATTTCTGGTTTTTGATCATGTCGTACAGCGCCGGAATCTCCTCCGGGCTGTCCTGCAAATCGGCGTCCATGGTGATGACCACCTCGCCGGTGCAGCGCCGGAAACCCTCGTTCAGGGCGGCCGACTTGCCGTAGTTGCGGTTAAAGCTGATGCCCTTCACGGCCTTGTCTTCGGCGCCTATGCCGCACACCACCTCCCACGAGCGGTCGGTGCTGCCGTCGTCCACCAGTATCACTTCATAAGAGAACTCGTGCGCGTGCATCACGCGCCTGATCCAGCGCACCAGCTCAGGCAGCGACTCTTCCTCGTTGAAGAGGGGAACCACTACCGAAATATCATAGGGGTATTGCATGTGTTATTCAAACTCCGGCCGGCTGTTCTTCATTATTGCGGAGATGATCAGCGACAGGATAAAACCGACAATCAGGGTCAGAACCGTTCCGCCCAGTATCATGGTCAGCGGGCCCTGGAAATTCTCGGCCACGGCCATACCCGCATCTATCTGCTCGTCAGACAGGCCCTGCAGCACCATCTGCTCCCGCTGCTTCTCCATCATGCGGGCCATATATCCGGTGTCTACGAATGAGGTATATACCCAGGTGAAAAGGCCCGACATAAAGCCGAACACCGCCGCCAGCAAGGTACCGATCCCCAGTCCCTGCCCGTACGACATATAGCCGAAGTTCTGCTCTTTGTAGCTTTTCATGGCCACTACAATGCCGATGATCAGGATGATGTAGCCCAGGCTGCTGAGCCAGCGGTTATCGCCCAGATCGGCTATCATGATGATCGTCTGGAAGATGATGCCCATCAGGCCAAAGATGAGACCGTATTTGAAGGCAACAGCTGCCACCGAGGGTTGTTTTTCTGCCACAGTCATAGTGTTCGATTTTATAGGTTTACGTTTCTACTTACGGAAAAAAACGGCCGCAATCAACGAGAATATCCCCCCTACAAAAATCCGCCTCAAAAAATCGTCGGCCGCCAGCATGCCGGGTGTCAGGGAAGCCATTGCCTGGTACGCCTCCTCATATTTTTTCTCTCCTAGCAGCTTCACCTGTTCCTCCCGCGTTGCCTCCAGCAGGGCCTTCATCTCGGCCACGTGCTGCTGCACCACCTCCGGCCCGGCTATATATACAAACAGGAACACCAGCATGGCTGTGGTGAGCGCCGTGTAGAAGGCCACCGACAAGCCCACCCGCAAGCCCCGGCCAAAGCCGATCTCACCCTCGTGAAACAGCTTGAAGTACCGGATGGCCACGAATATAAATACCGGAATAGGCAGGTACGTCAACCGCCCCATATCCCCGAAGGGATTATAGCCCATAAAGTAAAGGACCAGTACCAGCACAAAACAGGCCAGGCTGCATAGCACGCCGTAGCGTATCCCTACCCGCGTTATTGTCTGATTAAACATATCGCACGCGAGGCGCTATTGCCGCTGGGGCAACATGACCTCAATATAGGTATAAAAATTAGAAAGATTGCGAAAGCACCGCCTGCCCCTTGTGGATAGTGCCCAGCACTTTTCCCTTCAGCTGCTGCCCGAAGAAGGGGCTGTTCCCGGATTTGGATTCCGTGGCCGCCGCTATCGGTGTCCAGGCGGCACCCGGGTTGAACAGCGTCAGGTTGGCGGCCTCCCCTACGGCAATAACCGGCTCCGGCAAACGCAGGACACGCCGAGGGCCGGAAGTAAACTTCTCCACCAGTTGCTCTACCGACAGCACGTCTGTCAGGGTGGTGTTGGCCACGGCAAAGGCCGTCTCCAGGTTAATGATGCCGAAATCCGCCAGGTCAAACTCCAGCTTCTTCGCCTCCGTGTCGTGGGGTATATGCGCCGACACCAGGGCATCGATGGTGCCATCCTGCAAGCCCTGCTTGATGGCTGCCACGTCGGTTTCGCTCCGGAAGGGGGGAGCCACTTTGTAGTTCGTGTCGAAGGGGCGGATGGTATCGTCGGTGAATGCCGCCTGGTAACTGGCCACATCGCAGGTTACGTGGAGGCCAGCGGCTTTCGCCTGCCGCACCGCCTCAATAGCCGCCGCCGTAGAAAGTAAAGAGAAGTGGATGCGCCCGCCCGTATAAGCGAGCAGTTGCAGGTCGCGGGTTACCATCACCTCCTCGGCCAGAGACGGGATGCCTTTCATGCCCAGGCGGGTGCTGGCCTCCCCTTCGTGCATCTGCCCGTGCTCTGTCAGGCGCGTGTGCTCGGGTTTGTTCATCAGCAGGCCATCGAACAGCTGCACATACTGCAGCGCCTTCAGGAGGATGTCGACGCCCTGCAGCGGTCTGGCGCCGTCGGTAAACGCGATGGCTCCCGCCTGGTGCAGGTCTATCATCTCCGTCAGGTCCTTGCCCTGCGCGCCTATCGTGATGGCCGCTGCCGGCAGCAGCGTGACGGGCAGTTGCTGCGACCTGTTCTGTATATAACTAATGGCTCCCTTCGTCTGCACCACCGGGTCCGTGTTCGGCAGGCACACCACCTCGGTAAAGCCTCCCGCCGCCGCCGCCGCCGCCAGCGAATGCAGGTCCTCTTTGTACTCCAGGCCGGGCTCGCCCACAACCGCATGCATATCCACCCACCCCGCCGACACGCACAAGCCTTCTGTGGCAACGGTCTCGTCTGCCTCCGGCGCCTCCTGCCCTATATAGGTGATGATGCCGTTTTCGATGAGGATGTTCTGCTGCTGTGAATGGTATCGGGATTGTGGGTTGTAGATTGTTGCTGCCTGGAGAAGTATTTTCATGCTAGAGGAGTCTAATAAGTGCTATTTCGGCCATCAGGAAAAACAGACACAATATTAGGCAATATTTCCAAAGCTTCACGCCAAAATATCGTTTTTCAAACGCGTCTCTCACCGAGAACGCCTCCCCTCCATCGTATATATGCACGTTCGCGTGGCCCGGCCCCACCAGTGCCCGTAGCTCATCCGGAGAATACTGCGCTAAATAAGACTCGGCTTTGCCGTAGTTGAAAGCAAGCGTGGTGATGGTGGAGTCCTGCAGTCGGAGTTCGTAAAACCCTGCCTCGTCCATGGCCGCTGGTGTATCAAAAAAGAGTTTTCCGCCCCGCACCTGCTGCTCCGGTATAAACGCGAGGCTGTCTTTCTGAAGCGCATACACGCCTTCCTTCTGCAGGTTGCCCACGGCCGGCACCTGAATGGTTCCGCCTGACAGGTTATACGCCAGCGCCTGCTGCTGCTTGTAGCTGCCTATCGCCAGTTTGTACATGATGGGCACAAAAAGCGCGTGGTTGGCCAGCGTGTTGTACTCCTGCTGAAGCGGGGCCGCCATCATATATAAATGGCCGCTGCCCCGGTCAAACCTCGACAGAAAAGGTGTGCCTCCCCGGAACTCCAGAATGTCTTCGGACGCCCTGGACCACGCCACGCTGCGCACCGCCTCCGGCATCTGCATCTTGGGGTCATATTCAGAAAAGATGCTGCGGAAAAACGGGTTGCTCGGGTCAGGTGGAGCTACGTTGGTTTTGCTGCCTGCCGCTGTTGCCCCGGTAAAGTTGGCGGGTATGCTCAGGTTCTGGAACAGGGCTTCATAGCCCGCCTCCTCGCCGCTTGCCGGGGGGATCACAGCTACCGTGCCTCCCGCCTTCACGTAATTTGCAACGGTGGCTGCCAGCGCAGATGGCATTTCTGCTACCCCGTTCAGGATGATGACGTCTGATGCTCCTGCCTGGGCATAATTTATATTACCCGTGTTGTATGAGGTAAAGTCAAAGAAGGGCTCGTTCTGATACAGGCGCTGCAGCGAACTGGAAGGGTTGTCCGTCACCTCTGTGATCGTGATATTGGCAGAGGACGAGAGTACGAAATAATAGGTATTGTCGAACTCCACCGGGAAGTCCTCTACCTGCACGTAGGCTTCTTTGGTGCCGGTGCCCTCCACCCTGAAATTCATGACAGCCTCTGTTGCCTGCTGCGGGGGCAAATTCACGCTCAGCGCCGCCACCTGCTGGTCTTCCAGTATCAGCCTGACCGGCACATCCTCCAGCGCTTCTTCACCGGCATTGAAAAGGCTTACATGAAGCACGTTGTCAGTGGCAGGGCGAATGAACTCATCCTCTAAATAGACGGAATCCACAGCTACATTGGTAGTAGCGACCGCCTTAATCGGCACCAGATGCACCTGCGTAGCGCTGTCGTACTCCTGCAGCAGCGAAGGATGAAAGGTGCTCTTCTGGAAGTCGGACAAAATAAAGGTATGGGAAGGTTGATTTGCTGCAGAAGGGAGGGAGGCTGCTAAATCTTTCGCTGAGAAATCTATCTCCGATAGCTGGGCTTCCGCCTCGGTCT
Organism: Pontibacter russatus; assembly: GCF_009931655.1. NCBI lineage: Bacteria > Pseudomonadati > Bacteroidota > Cytophagia > Cytophagales > Hymenobacteraceae > Pontibacter > Pontibacter russatus. The sequence goes on from NZ_CP047984.1 coordinate 2,428,323, forward strand.
CCTGTACGGTCGCCCCATGGCCCGGTCTGCCACCGGACAACACTTTGAAGGAAGTGGACGCCGGGAATATATCAATGATGTCTCTGGCTCTGTCTGTCGCCACGTTCAGCAGCGATAAGTCCTGTTCTGTGTGCAGGTTCTGCATGCTGTAGGAGTTGTCTACCACTATGGCAACCTCTGAGGCGTCGGCAGGAGCGGCCGCATCCGAAGCAGGCAGGAAAGGCTGCGCGAACGCCAGCACCAGAAACACAACGAATAGTATCCTACAAAGCAGTATCAGGAGCTCCTTCAGGTTCCGCTGACTCGCTGTCAGGTCTTTTGAAGCCTGTATAAACCTGACGTTACTGAATATCACCCGTTTCGCCCGCCTCAACTGCACCAGATGCAGAATGATGGGCACAGCCACGGCAGCCAAGGCAGCAAGAAAAGCAGGGTACACAAAAGCCATACGACAAGTTATAGAGGAATGCCCCGAAAAACAACAGACGGCCTTTCCTATACTCCGAAACAGGAGCGCTAGTTATGCTGGGTGGTTCCGGAGGCATTCTCATTCCTAAGATTGAGAATGCTGTTATGATAACGCCAGCACTGCCTAAAAACTATATTAGTATATTATTTTGCAGAAAGTCATTCGAGAGCATATGCTCCCACAGCCATATAGTCTTTTCCGGTGCTGAAGCTATGTATATAAGGAGTGATGTCCAAGATATGAGTTTTCTGGAGCAGAGATAATTTCATCATATGCTCATATAAAACATGACTGACTCACAGCGGCCTTGCCCCTTGCCATAAATGGCTGAGGGCGGGGCCGTTGCGAGTCAGTCAGGCTGTTACCCCGCAAGTCCCACACACGAAGCGCCTTTCCCAGTTTCCGCAGCGCCACAACAGTGAAAGCCCGCGGCCATATACGGCCGCGGGCTTAGGGCTTTTCTTAAACGCGGACACCCCTGCGCTGTCTTTAGCGCAGGGGTGTGCTTGCGTGGGGTTGGCGGCCACCTACTCTCCCGCCGGTGAGGGCAGTACCATCGGCGCGTCCGGGCTTAACTTCTCTGTTCGGGATGGGAAGAGGTGCTCACCGGAGCCATAGCCGCCATTCTCTTCGCACGGTTGCCGGCCGTGCCTGATGGCTTTGTAGTCGATTGGCATGATGGGGGAAAGAGAGGGGAGGGAAGGGGCGGGCCGTGTGCGGCCCTGTTGGGAACGCGCCCGGGCAATTAGTATGGCTCGGCTGTGGTGTCTCCACCTTTACACCTGCCACCTATCGACGTCATCGTCTCTGACGGCCCTTCAAGGGAGATCTCATCTTGGGGCGGGTTTCGCACTTAGATGCTTTCAGCGCTTATCCCGTCCGAGCGTAGCTACCCTGCGCTGCATCTGGCGATACAACAGGTCCACCAGCGGCTCGTCCAACCCGGTCCTCTCGTACTAAGGTCAGGGCCCCTCAAATCTCCGACGCCCGCAACAGATAGGGACCGAACTGTCTCACGACGTTCTGAACCCAGCTCGCGTGCCACTTTAATCGGCGAACAGCCGAACCCTTGGGACCTTCTCCAGCCCCAGGACGTGACGAGCCGACATCGAGGTGCCAAACCTCCCCGTCGATATGAGCTCTTGGGGGAGATCAGCCTGTTATCCCCGGCGTACCTTTTATCCTTTGAGCGATGGCCCTTCCATGCGGAACCACCGGATCACTATATCCGCCTTTCGGCCCTGCTCGGCTTGTGGGCCTCACAGTCAAGCACCCTTCTGCTATTGCGCTCTGCGCACGGTTACCAAGCGTGCTGAGGGTACCTTTGAAAGCCTCCGTTACTGTTTTGGAGGCGACCACCCCAGTCAAACTACCCACCAAGCACTGTCCCCCCTCAAGGGAGGTTAGGCGCCAGGCAACCCAAGGGTTGTATTTCAAGGACGGCTCCGCGATGCCTGGCGACACCGCCTCACAGCCTCCAACCTATCCTACACATGGGTTACCCAGCGTCAATGCTAAGCTATAGTAAAGGTGCACGGGGTCTTTCCGTCCCGTTGCGGGTACTCGGCATCTTCACCGAGACTACAATTTCACCGAGCTCACGGCTGAGACAGCGCCCAGATCGTTACACCATTCGTGCAGGTCGGAACTTACCCGACAAGGAATTTCGCTACCTTAGGACCGTTATAGTTACGGCCGCCGTTTACCGGGGCTTCGATTCAATGCCTCGCCTCGCGGCTAACATCCCCTCTTAACCTTCCGGCACCGGGCAGGTGTCAGGCCTTATACTTCATCTCTCGATTTCGCAAAGCCATGTGTTTTTGTTAAACAGTCGCCTGGGCCTCTTCACTGCGGCTTCTCATGTTGCCATGAGGAAGCACCCCTTCTCCCGAAGTTACAGGGTCATTTTGCCGAGTTCCTTGGCCGTGATTCACTCGAGCACCTTAGGATTCTCTCCTCGACCACCTGTGTCGGTTTGCGGTACGGGCGGCAAGCCATTTAAACGCTTAGCGGGTTTTCTCGGGAGCCTGATTAGGGACACTATCTCCTCGGCCGGGGCCTTGGAGTACTATCAGCTTTCAGCAAGCCTGGCGTACTTCACAACCAGGCCTATACCTACGGCCTTCAACGCACTATTCCGTCAGTGCGCGGTCCTTTCACTTCTCCGTCACCGCGTCGCTATGGCGTGCCGGTGCTGGAATATTAACCAGCTGTCCATCGAGCTGCGCCTTCGCCTCGCCCTTAGGACCCGACTAACCCTGATCCGATTAGCGTTGATCAGGAAACCTTGGTCTTTCGGTGTGCGGGTTTCTCGCCCGCATTATCGTTACTTATGCCTACATTTGCTTTTCCCTGCGCTCCAGCATACCTCGCCGGTACGCCTTCACCGCAGCAGGGAATGCTCCCCTACCAGTGTATAAATACAATCCGCGGCTTCGGTACTACGCTTGATGCCCGATTATTATCGATGCCCTGTCGCTCGACCAGTGAGCTGTTACGCACTCTTTAAAGGAATGGCTGCTTCCAAGCCAACCTCCTGGCTGTCACTGCAACTGGACCCCCTTTGTTCAACTTAGCGTAAATTTGGGGACCTTAGCCGGCGGTCTGGGTTCTTTCCCTCTCGGCGCGGGACCTTAGCACCCCGCGCCTCACTGCCGCGTATGTCATGCGGCATTCGGAGTTCGTCAGGATTCGGTAGGATGTGACTCCCCCTAGTCCTATCGGTAGCTCTACCTCCGCATGACTCCACCGCGACGCTGCCCCTAAAGGCATTTCGGGGAGTACGAGCTATTTCCCAGTTTGATTGGCCTTTCACCCCTACCCACAGGTCATCCAAATCCTTTTCAACGGAAACTGGTTCGGACCTCCAGCTGGTTTTACCCAGCCTTCATCCTGCCCATGGGTAGATCACAAGGTTTCGCGTCTGCCCCCCCTGACTCTGCGCCCTGTTCGGACTCGCTTTCGCTGCGGCTCCGCGCTTTCAAACGCTTAACCTCGCCAGGGAGGAGCAACTCGTAGGCTCATTATGCAAAAGGCACGCCGTCACCCCACGAAGGGGCTCCGACCGCTTGTAGGCGCATGGTTTCAGGATCTGTTTCACCCCCCTATTCGGGGTGCTTTTCACCTTTCCCTCACGGTACTGGTTCACTATCGGTCTCTCAGGAGTATTTAGCCTTGCCGGATGGTGCCGGCGGGTTCAGGCGGGATTTCTCCGGTCCCGCCCTACTCAGGATACCACTAGGGCCAAAGAGCTTGCGCGCACGGGACTATCACCCCCTATGGCCAGGCTTCCCAGCCTGTTACGCTTCAATCTTTGGTCCCACCGCGTGGTCCTACAACCCCGGCCCTGCCTTGACAGGGCCGGTTTGGGCTGTTCCGCGTTCGCTCGCCACTACTTGCGGAATCACTCTTGTTTTCTCTTCCTCCGGGTACTTAGATGTTTCAGTTCCCCGGGTTCGCCCCCCGTAGGGTAGTGTATCTTCAATACACTGGGTTGCCCCATTCGGATACCCGCGGATCAATTCGTATGTGCCGATCCCCGCGGCTTGTCGCAGCTTGTCGCGTCCTTCATCGCCTCTGAGAGCCTAGGCATCCCCCATGCGCCCTTCTCTGCGTTCTCGGCCGCCGCATCGCTGCGGCGGCCCGCCTCTTTCTCAAGAATTGCATGGGCTGCCCGAAGGCAGCCTAAACTTTACTTTTTCTCTCTCTT